>JBHEPK010000099.1:0-7246 GCA_046260325.1 Desulfonatronovibrio sp. | reverse complement strand
TGTGGAAAAAGGCAGGAGTCACTGAAGATAAAATGGCTCAGCTATTACAGGCTCTTGATTATTCCACCATTCAACAGATGAAAGATCACGCCATGGCCGATTTGATTACTGAAAAAGTATTTGGATCAGAGGGTTAGGGTAACTGACAACATAATGCACGTTAGTCTTGACTCTTCCGCATCTTAATTCCCGCTATTGAAAGCAAATCTTTGTTCTAAGTTAATGATATTGCTTTCAGCGATAGTTTAATTTATCAGAAAAGTTATTCAATCAGAAAAAGGCCTTGGTCTTCTTTCTTCGTAGTAATAATATTGTTTTGAAATCATTGCCAACAGGAAGATAAATAACACTTTAAAAGTTCAGATTTGTATTGCGAAACTGTAATAAACAAAAGTAAAACTTCAGTTATGGAGAACCCTGTAATCAAACCCAAAATCCTGTTTGTAGATGATGATACAAATATCCTCATGGCATTCCAGAGATCCCTGCGTAAAGAATATGCCGTGGAAACTGCAGTAGGCCCTCTTGAAGGCCTGCGAATCATCAACGATAAAGGACCATTCGCTGTTGTGGTGGCAGATCTTAGAATGCCCAAAATGGACGGCGTTGAATTTCTGACCAAAGTCAAGGAATTATTTCCAGAATCCGTAAGAATCATGCTCACAGGCCATGGAGACCTCAATGTAGCCATAGAGGCAATCAATGCCGGCAATGTATTTCGCTTTCTGCTGAAACCCAGTTCACCCCGGGAAATAAATAATGCTCTGCAAGCCGGAGTAGAACAGTACCGTCTTATTACATCTGAAAAAGAAATCATGCAGAAGACAGTAACTGGAATCATCGACGCATTGACTGATGTCCTGGGCTTTACCAATGAAATAGCCATGGGCAGGTCCAGAAGGATAATGCGGTTTGTCCGGGATATGGCAGTTCATCTCGGGGAAACCGATGTCTGGTTTTATGAAACCGGAGCCATGCTTTCCCAGATCGGATGCGTTATCCTGCCCGACTCGATTCTTGAGAAAATGGAAACCGGTGAAAAGCTGGAAGGTGAAGAAATGCAGCTTTTCAATCAGCATCCTTTTATGGCCTTCGACCTGCTCAATAAAATTCCTCGACTGGAAGGTCTGGCCAGAATGATCGCCTACCAGGAGAAACACTATAACGGAAAAGGCATACCTGTTGACAACATCAAAAAGGACGATATTCCCCTTGGTTCGAGAGTCCTTAAAGTTGCCATAGACTATGATCTGCTCATTACCAGAAATTTATCCCAAAAAGAAAGTCTTTTTAAGATGATAGAAAGAAAAGGCAGGTATGATCCCAAAGTGATGAGGGCTTTTATTGAAATCCTGCAGTTTGAGGAGCAGTTTACTTTCAAAAGGGTAAAACTAAATGAACTTTTACCATATATGATCGCCGGAGAAGAAATCTATGCTCTAAACGGCATGCTCCTGCTTCAAAAAGGAAACGAATTTACCCAGAACCAGCTTGAAAGGCTCAAAAACTTAGAAAAAACTCACGGTGTTAAACAACCAATCTCCGTACTGATTCCTCCTGAAGGTCTGCGAAGAAAAAAGCAGGAACATGATCTAAAGCAGTAAAGTCATCTTTTATAAAATACGCCAACATAAGCTTTTCAACTGTCTGTCAGGTTCTCAGAATCTTTCATATTGGCCCTGCCTTCTGTCAAAGCCAGCTCCTCCCAAACCGAAAGCCTGCCGGTCAAGGACATTTTAGACAGATATTCCATATCAAATTCAGGTACATGGTACTCTGTGTTGATTATATAGTATTTCCTTTCCAGGATATTGGCAGCATAAACCGCCGTTGCCGAGTTGAATTTTCCTTCAGACAATTCAGGTGCGTGATGCAAAGCAAGTCCATTTATCACGCCATCCGGAAGCCCCCATACTCCCATGAGATATGCACCAACTTCAGCATGTGAGGTTCCCATAATTTCTTTTTCCACCTCGTAGACAGGACGATTGTTTTTTCGAACCAGACCTAAGATTTCATTGTACTGCTCAGGAAGTTCACTGGCCAGAACAAGCTTGCCAACATCATGCATAAGTCCGGCAATGTAGCAATCATCAATTTCAGTCTTGGTTAACCCTTCAATCCGTCCCAATTTTTCCGACAACCTGGCACTTGCCAAACTGTGTTCCCATAAATTTTTTAGAGAAAATCCAGGAACCTTGGAAAAATCATATATAGAAAAAACCTGAATGGATAAAACCAGGGCACGCATCACTTTCAGTCCCAGCAGTGAGGTTGCCTGTTCAGGACTGGAAATATTTCTGCAGAATCCGAAAAAAGACGAATTGACCAGTTTAAGAATTTTGGCGCATATGCCCACATCACGAGAAATAATCTCACCTATTTTAGACATGGAAGGTTCACTGCTGGTTAGTTCTTTACTCAATTGATTATATGTCTCAGATAAGGCGGGAAAAGAACTGATCTTAGATATAACCGATTTTAACATTTTGTCTTTAAGAAGCTTTTGCTCCCTGACTATATTTTTAATAACCTGTTTTATTTGTTCTGAGGTACAAGGCTTGGAAAGGTACTGATGAGCAGGCAGGACTGTCTTGATGGCTAATTCCATGTCTGAATGAGCAGAAAGAATAATTCGCACCGTACCTGGGTAAAGATTCATTGTTTCAGTCAACAATTGTGCTCCGTCCATACCGGGCATCTTCATGTCGGAAATAATAACATCTACAGGCTGCTCTTCCATGATCTTGAGAGCTTCTTTGCCGCTTGAAGCAAAAAGCAATTCCCATTCACCGCGCATGGGCCGCAGCATTCTTTTCAGACCATCCAGGATATTTTGGACATCATCCACGAACAGCACTCTGATCTTCTCCATTCTAATCTCCTTTTCTCTGGACTACAGGGAGCCGGACATAAAAGGTTGTTCCCTGACCATAAGTAGATTCAAACCATATTCTGCCTTGATGTTTATCCACCACAACACCATAAGCAATGGCCAGTCCCTGACCAGTACCGCTGCCCACAGGCTTGGTGGTGAAGAACTGATTAAATACCCTGTTGCCGTGCTCTTCTGGAATACCTGTTCCTGTATCTTTGACCTGTATTTCCACATCCTCGCCTGTGAGTTTTGCTGAGACGGTAATCAAACCTTTTGTTCCGTTCAGTTCCATCTTCTCCTTGATAGCATGGGCTGCGTTTATCAGAAGATTGAGAAAAACCTGATTGAGATCATTAGGATATCCTTCAATTTGAGGAAGTTCAGGGTCAATATCAGTTTGAACCTCTGAAACATATTTCCATTCATTGCGGCTGATGGTAATAGCGCTGTCAAGGGAAATTTTGAGGTCAAAGGCTGTAATCTGATCTTCAGTTCCTGGATGAGAAAACCTTTTCATGGCCTTAACTATCTCTGTTATTCTGCTCAAGCCATCCAGAGACTGATTTATGGATTTGGGAATTTCTTTTTTGTGGTAGGCATAATCACTTTCTTCCTTAATGATATCAATATGCTTAATTAAAGACTCGTCAGCCGACTTTTCAGCAAAGCTTTCTAATTTATCAAAAGCACTGAGCAGATCTGTAAAGGCATCATGTAAAAACCTTGTATTATCTCCTACATATTGAGTAGGGGTATTAATTTCATGAGCAATGCCTGCTGCCAGTTCACCCATGGCTTCCATTTTCTGAGAGTGGACAAGCTGCATTTCAAGATCTTTGCGCTGTGTAATGTCCTGGAGTCCGCCCTGGACCCGTATGATTTTACCCGAATCATTTCTTTCAGGAATTCCAATGACCCTGACCCAGACCCGGCGTGCATTTCCAGTAATAATCTGCATTTCTTCATCAAAGAAAGTGCCTTCCCTGGCACAGCTGCTAAAAACCTGAGTAATCATATTTAGATATTCTGGTGCAAAAAAGTTAAATGCTTCCTCCAATGTGGGAGAGTAACCAGGTTTCATGTCGTGGATCAGTGCCACCTGATCCGACCAGGTAACCTTTTGGTGCTTCATATCCACACTCCAGTCACCAAGCCTGGCCAGGTCGCTTGCAATGCGTAATGAAACTTCACTCTGACGCAATGCTTCTTCAGTCTTTTTGCGCTCAGTTATATCTTCGCCAATTGACTGGTAATGAAGGAAATTGCCCTGTTCATCAAATATTGCCCTGTCAATCCACCTTTGCCAGCCTGTGAACTTATCAGAAAGTACAACAGGATGCTCATAACTGTTCAGGGGGTTTGCCGGAGATAATTTATGTAATTGAGCTTGTATTTTCTTCCTGGCTTTTTCAGGCAAAAAATTGATCCATTTCTGACCTAAAAGCTCATCCTCAGTCTTCTGGAAAAAATCGCAATATGCCTTGTTTACATAAGTAAGTGTGCTGTCTTCAAGAAAAGTGCAGACCAGAACAGGCATATCCTCGGATAAACGCCTGTATTTGTCTTCACTTTGCTTAAGCTGACTTCTGGTTTTTTTCTGCTCTTCACTAATGCGTACTTCAGCTTGTCTCCTTTTAAGGGCCAGCTCAATTTCAGCTATGACCTGATTTCCCTCCACTGGTTTTTTCAAATAGGCATAAGGCAGTGTTTGTGCTGCTCTATTTACTAAATCATCATTATATAAGGCAGATACATATATCACCGGAATAGACCATCTATCTCTGACTATCGCTGCTGTTTCAATCCCATCAATTGCTCCGGCAAGCCCAATGTCCATAAGAATTATATCCGGTTGATTCTTTGGAATTCTTTCTATGGCTTCCTCCCCGGACTTTACGGTATCTGTGAGATATCCTTTCTTACTTAAAAACCTGGTTAGAAACATGGCCACAGCTTCGGAATCTTCAACAACCAATACTTTGCTCATAGTGGATCATCCTTAAAGGTATTATGGTTGCCGGCATGCTGCATCATATCAGAAAAATTTCCATCCCGGCAAAACTGTTTGTCAATATAAAGATGCAGTTGCTGCCTGTCTAACTATTTCTCGTGACAGCCTGCCTATTTCAAAAACATTGTAGTAAACAAATACAAATTATGATAAATATTTACTCCATTCGCTATCAGAATTTTGGCATTGACCGAGGAAGTTATGGAAGATATTGGCAATCAAGTGTTTAATTTTGCAGAGGCTAAACAGGGTTCGGAAACAACCCGTGAATAACCAAAGGCCTGTTGCCGGAATATGACCTCAGAATTCCCTTAAATGGATACCATTACCCCTTTCTGGAGCTGACATTGAAAAAATATTTCCTGGCATGGTTGTTATTTTTTATCATGACCGTGACAGGCTACGCACAAATGACTTTAAGTTCCGGGCTGACCCCGGAACTTCAATCCCACCAGTCCATTATTCTGCTTATTGAGCCTGAAAACGGCAATATAATAGATGCCAACAAGGCTGCCTCCTTATTCTACGGATATTCCAATGAGCAGTTGAGGCGCATGACCATCCAGGAAATAAATGCCCTGGAACCGTTTGAGGTCCAGGCCGAATTCAAAAGAGCCAGGGACGAAGAGCGCAACTATTTTATTTTTCCCCATCGTCTGAAAAGCGGAAAGATCCGCACGGTGGAGGTTTTCAGTTCACCCTTTGAAACCCCATCCGGAAAAAAGATGCTTCTTTCAATTATTCATGATGCTACAGACAAAATTCTGGTGGAGGAAGAACTGCAGCGTTACAAAAACCGACTTGAAGAACTTGTGGAAATAAAAACACAAGAAGCTCTACGGGCCAGCAAACGAGCAAATTGGATAACAATCCTCGGGATAATAACTATCTTCACCCTCGGATTTCTGCTGTTTCAAAGATACCAGAAATCCAGGTTCTTGAATCGCCAGCTTGAACTGGAGCAGGACAAACAATCCCTTTTGAAGCGTTTTGAATACCTGAACAGATATGCCAATGACATTATCCTGCTTGTTGACAGGCATGGTCAGATAGTTGAGGCCAATGAACGGGCAGCATCCATGCACGGTTTCTCAAGAGACGAACTTCTTCAAAAAAATATCACGGAATTGACCGACCTTGAAAAACATATCTCCTGTGAGCGAATCCAGGAAAAGGCTGATCTTGAACAAGGATATATCTATGAGACCGCACATATGCGTCGGGACGGTACGATTTTTCCAGTGGAATCAAGTGTCCGGCACATTAAGATTGGTGAACAAGATTTTTGCCAGCACATTATCCGGGACATCACTGAACGTAAGCAGGGAGAGGAAGCCCTGATTCAGGCCAAGGAACAGGCCGAATCTGCCAACCAGGCCAAATCAGAATTCCTGGCCAACATGAGCCATGAAATCCGTACTCCCATCAATGGTATAATGGGCATGATGCAGCTTTTGCAGATGAGCGAACTGGACAAGGAACAAAAAGAATATGTCGATCTGACCATTTCTTCGGCCAGCCGACTGACCAGGCTTCTTTCGGATATTTTGGACCTGTCTCGGGTCGAGGCGCGCATGATGACAATCCATGATACCGAATTTGTAGTCCAGGAACTTATAGATTCTGTGTCAGAACTGTTTAAAGTTGCAGCGAGGGAAAAAGGGCTTACGCTGAAGTTCGACGTTGACCCGGAGATTCCATCTTGTCTCATTGGCGACGAGGTGCGGGTCCGGCAGATTCTGTTCAACCTTGTGGGCAATGCCCTGAAATTTACCAGGAAGGGATCAGTCCAGGTGGAAATGTTTTACATAACTTCAAATCAGGAAGAAGGATGCAGGATTCTGTTCACCATATCCGACACAGGGGTGGGCATTCCTGATGAACAGCTCAAAAATTTATTTAAACCTTTTGTCCAGGTTGACGGTTCCTACAACCGCAGCTTTGAAGGTGCTGGTCTTGGTTTGGCCATTGTCAAGCGCCTGGTTGACCTTTTGGGTGGAAACATCAATATTATTAGCGAGGCGGGGGAAGGAACCTGCATTTATGTTGTCCTGCCATTTTTGAATGTAAAATGATTATTTAAAAATATTTTTTTTGGTGTGCATATGAAAATACTTATAGCAGAAGACGATAAAATATACCGTAACATACTCGCTTCCGGGCTTCGAAGAAAAGGTCATGAAGTAGTTGAAACAAAGGATGGGCAAGAAGCATGGCAAAAGATGCAGGAACCCGATGCCCCCAGGATGATTTTGCTGGATATTATGATGCCGGTCATGGACGGCCTGGAACTTTGTAAAAAAATCAGGTCACACTATAAACGGACTCAACCTTACATCATCATGGTCAGTGCCAGG
>JBHEPK010000098.1:4177-7291 GCA_046260325.1 Desulfonatronovibrio sp. | reverse complement strand
CCTCAACAACGACCCCAACAACCCGGGCATCCGGGCCAGTATTGTCAATCAGGGAGATAAATATTATCTCCAGTTAAGGGGCATGGATCAAGGGGCTGACAATACCATCACTATTAACGATACAACCAACATAACCGCCTTTTATGACATAAATGCAGAATTTACCACTTCCCAAATTGCCCAGAACTCCCAGATCAAAGTTGATGGCTGGCCTGCAGGCACCGACTGGATTGAAAGAGATACCAATTCCATCAGTGATGTCATAGAGGGTCTGACCTTTAATCTATATAGTACAGGGAGTGCCAGAATAACCGTGGAAAATGACAACGAGGCCATAAAAGAACAGATTTATTCCTTTGTGGACCAGGTCAACGAAGTCCTGACCATGATAAACGAACAGACCAAGGTAGATGATTCAGGTCAGGGTTCTATTCTCACAGGCAACTATGGCCTTCAGATGGTCAAATCCCGGCTCAAAAACATAATGTCCAGCATTGGTGTTGGATTTGACCGTCAGGCCGGCGGGGATACATTTCCATCACTGTCTACCATTGGCATCACCACTGATGCAGAAAGAGGATCCCCGACTTTTGGCCTGCTCAAGATCGACGAAGGGGAACTTAATAAAGCTTTGACCAACGACCCCCAGGCAGTGGCCGAACTGATCAGCGGGAATGTGGAACCAGACACAAACAGCCCGGATTTTAGATTCGGCTCGTTGGTTAAGGGAGTGACCAGACCAGGCATCTATGATGTAGAGTACGAAGTTGACGGCGCTGGTACTATTTTATGGGCTACTATTGACGGCAAAACCGCTGGCATTGATGATAACTATATCACCTCCAAGGAAGGAGACTCCAGAGGTCTGTCCATCCAGGTGGACAATCTAAATGCAGGCACATACCAAGGAAACGTGAGGCTAAAGAACGGCAAGGTCAACGAAATTTCAGACGCTCTCAAGGAACTGACTGACTCAAGCGACGGTACTCTTAATATCCTCAAGGACAACTATAACGATATCATGCGCAATATTGACAATAAAATAGAATATGAAGAACGCAGGATAGCCCGCATGGAAAAAGATCTGCGCATGAAATTCGCCCGCTTAGAGGAACTGCTGGGTTATTATGATGGTCTGCAGCAATCCATGAGCTCACAGATAGCCAAGCTTAGTAGTGAATAAGCAGCTTTCCTGAGGACCTGTTGACCGTTATGCTACGTTTTCAAACCCCGCTGCTCCAAAGCTGTTCTCTATGTATTTTTTCGTGCTTTTGATGGGTTCATTAGAACACAGCGGAACAGAAAAGTTGCGCTCAAAAGATTTTGTGAACAATTTCCATTTTTTTTTGATTTCAAATCTTAAGTAAATGCCCTTCCGACCGATAAAGTAATCAACACACATTTGAAAAAGCCGAGAATTTACGGGAGGTCATTAATGTATAGTAACGCAGCCAGAGCATATTTCAGTACCAAAGTTAACACAACCAGTCAGGAAGAACTTGTTGTAATGCTTTTTGAAGCCGCTATAAAATTTCTTGAACAGGCCAAAATCCAAATTAAAGCAAAAGATTACCAGGAAAAAGGAAATTCCATATCCAAAGCCTTAGATATTATTGCTGAGCTTGATTCCAGCTTGAATTCTCAAAGAGGCGGTGAAGTTGCTGAAAACCTCCATGCCCTTTACCAGATGTGTCAGTCGAGACTTTTAATGGCCAACCTTAAAATGGATATAGAAAAAATTGATGATGTAATAGGTATGCTTAAAGAGGTAGGATCAGCCTTTGCCCAAATTATCCAATCACCAAAAATGAAATAATCACCAATCATTCATCTTTTTCATAAAAAAGAGACCTTCAGTGTCTCTTTTTTTTTGTCCAATTTCCAGGCTTGATTCAAATCTTTTATATGGATAGAGTTACATGCGTTTTCATACATAAGGCTTGCATGAATGCCCGACACTAATCTATCAGTCTGCTTTAAATATTCAAGATATCAAGGATAATCCCAAATGCAAATACTCTGCCCCAAATGTGAATTTATGCAGGACGTTCCTGACGAAAAAATACCTCCCAAAGCTGAAAAGGCAACCTGTCCCAAATGCGGAGAAAAGTTTCAATTTAGATCAGTGAACCAGCAGGACTTTACAATAGAAGAGCCTGAGGAACAGGAAAACATACCTTCCCGGAAGAATGATCCAACCTCAGGGGAATTCAGCCCAAATGACAAAGATGATGATTCCATCTGGTCAAGGCTTGAAAGTATGGGCAACCGTCAGCAGGATGCCCCCAAGACTGAACACGCTAAGGCCTCAGGATATGAAGTACCATGGGAAACCTTAGAAAAAACAGGGTTTTTCCCCGGTTTCATTGAAACCATTAAACGGGCAATGCTGGCCCCTTCTGCTTTTTTCTACAAAATGCCCCTCAAGGGCTTAGTAATGCCTCTAACTTTTTTTCTCCTGATTTCTGTTATCCAGGCGCTGGCCACGTTTATCTGGAATATGGCAGGAATATTTCCAACGGCAGCCCAACATGAAGCAGGCGGACTTGGCATGGGAATGATGGGACTGGGATCTTTCTTTATTGTGATAGTCTATCCATTATTTATGGGAATATGGCTTTTCATAGCTGCGGGAATAACTCACCTTTTCCTGACTCTTTTTCAGGCTGGAAAATCAGGGTTTGAAGGCACTTTCAGAGCAACTGCCTATGGAAGTGCACCTATGATCCTTGGCCTTATTCCTTTTCTGGGCCCCCTTGTGGGAGCGGCCTGGTCACTTGGGATTACAGTCATAGGTTACAAGCAGATCCATGAAACATCATACTTAAAGGTAATCGTGGCCATGCTTACCCCTTTGATTATAATTATGGTTTTGGCAGCGTTGGTCTTTTGATAATAACAGGACTAAATAATGTTCAGCAGAATACGAAAATTTTTCAGCAAAAGGCTTCTGAAGTACAGACAGGACAAACAATTGCGCGCGCATGAACTGCACAAGATAACTCAGGAAATAAGATATCTTTCTGAAATAGCAGCCAAAATAAATCCCGCTCAGAATCAAACCATGGACAAGCTGCAAAAGATAACTACTGACATGGAAAAACTTGCCCAGCT
>JBHEPK010000098.1:0-4167 GCA_046260325.1 Desulfonatronovibrio sp. | reverse complement strand
CCTTAGAGAAAACCTTCTTCAATCACGCAAAAAACTGGTTGAGGCCATCCATCAAGCCCCGCCGCCTACTAATATTTTACAATAATACCAATATTAATCAAAGTGTTGGCATTTTTTACTGCTGAGGAAACGTTCAATAATCTGATAATCTTAAAACCAAAGGTAAAAATAAATGATTGGCATATCAAAACTATACTGTGCAGCCATTGAACCATCAGATGCTCTGCGTTATGGTCGGGAGGCAGGCAAACTACCTTCACATCTGCTTCAATTTTCTAAAGATAAAAAACCTGTTGTGGTCTGGAATATGACCAAACGCTGCAACCTGAAATGCGTTCACTGCTATGCCCAGGCTGTTGAAACCGACGGTGTTGACGAAATAAGTACAGATCAGGGCAAGGCCATAATTGATGACCTCGCAGCATATGGTGCACCAGTCATGCTTTTTTCAGGTGGAGAACCTTTAGTAAGAAAGGATCTGACAGATCTTGCAAAACATGCTGTCAGCAAAGGGATGAGGGCAGTAATTTCCACCAATGGCACATTGATAACCAAATCCAAGGCCAGAGAGCTTAAAGATATAGGCTTGTCCTACGTGGGGATCTCCATGGACGGAGGGGAAGAGGTTCACGATCTGTTCAGAGGAGTTACTGGCTCATTCAAAAAGGCAATGCAGGGAGTTGAAAACTGCCAGGCCGAAGGACTAAAGGTGGGGCTGCGTTTTACTGTCAATAAAAGAAATATTCATGAAGTGCCGAAAATGTTCCAGATTCTCAGAGATATGGAAATTCCGAGAGTCTGTTTTTACCATCTTGTTTATTCTGGCCGTGGTTCAGAGCTCATCAAGGAAGACTTGACTCACCAGGGAACCAGAGATCTGGTTGATATGATAATGGATGAGACCAGAGCGCTTTTTGATGAAGGCAAACCCAAGGAAGTACTTACCGTAGATAACCATGCTGATGGACCTTATGTATACTTGCGACTACTTAAGGAAGATCCCAAGCGGGCCAAAGATGTTTTTGAACTGCTTCAGTTCAACGAAGGCAACAATTCCGGACGGGGGATAGGCTGTATATCCTGGGATGGCAGTGTCCATCCAGACCAGTTCTGGCGTCACCATACATTTGGCAATGTCCTGCAAAGGCCATTTTCAGAAATATGGGATGATTCTTCCATTGAACTTCTCGCAAAACTCAAGGATAAAAAGCAATATGTAGGAGGAAGGTGCGCTGAGTGCAGATTCCTCAATGTATGCGCAGGCAATTTCCGGGCCAGGGCTGAGGCATATTACGGAGATATCTGGGCCCAGGACCCTGCCTGCTATCTTACTGATGAAGAAATTGCCACCAAGTAGGTTTCATTTAGAAACTGTGAGCAGCATTTCCACACCAGGCGTCTGAGAATTATATATATCAGGGAGTTAACTGCAAATGAATTTCTTTCGAGGACGAAGACTTCGTCAAACAGCAACCATTAGAAAAATGTTTCAGGAAACCGAGGTCAATATCCAGGACCTGGTCCAGCCGTATTTTGTTGTAGACGGCGTTGATGATGACTTTAAAAAGCCCATTGAATCCATGCCGGGACAGTTCCAGCTGAGCTTAAAAAGCCTTGAAAAACAAATTTCTCAGGCAGTAAATGACGGCATTAACAGTATCATCCTTTTTGGCATTCCAGACAAAAAAGACAGTAAAGCTTCACATGCATACTCTTCAGACGGGATTATCCAGAAAGCCGTCAAAACCATAAAAAATAAGTATCCGGAATTGGTTGTAATAACAGACGTATGCCTTTGCGAATATATGGATCATGGTCACTGCGGAATTATCAAGGATGGTCAGGTTCTTAACGACCCAAGCCTGGAACTCCTCGGTAAAACAGCTCTATCCCATGCTGAGTCCGGGGCTGATATAGTAGCCCCTTCGGACATGATGGACGGCAGAGTGGGGCACATCAGGAATATTCTTGATCAAAATGGATTCTCCATTCTACCCGTCATGTCTTATGCTGTAAAATATGCTTCAGCTTTTTACGGTCCATTTAGAGACGCGGCCCAGAGCGCTCCATCTTTTGGAGATAGAAAAACATACCAGATGGATCCGGCTAATGCCCGGGAAGCCCTGCGCGAGGCTCAGGCTGATATTAACGAAGGAGCTGATGTCCTTATGGTTAAACCAGCCCTGCCCTATCTGGATATTATCAGAGAACTGCGGGCAAATTTCTCTCTGCCGGTTGCCGCCTATCATGTGAGCGGAGAATACAGTCTCATCAAGGCTGGTGCCAGGCTGGGCTATATTAATGAACAGAAAATTGTCATGGAATCAATAACCTCCATCAAAAGGGCAGGAGCTGAAATCATACTCACCTATTTTGCCCATGATCTTGCAAAGTGGATAAATCAAATTCCAGCTTCAAGCTGACAATCGACAAACTATTTCTCAACAACCTGTAAAACACAGAGAATAAAATGCATCACCAGCATAATCCCCAAGGGGCTCCGCCATTAAGACTTGTGGCCTGGGAAATTACCCGTTCCTGCAACCTGGCTTGCAAACACTGCCGGGCTGAAGCCCATCCTGAACCCTATCCAGGTGAGCTTTCAACAAAAGAATCCCTTGAACTCATTGATACATTTCCTCAAACAGGTGATCCAGTGGTCATTTTTACCGGGGGCGAGCCTTTACTCAGGCCTGATGTGTTTGATCTCATAAAACACGCGGACAACCTTGGTCTGCGCTGTGTAATGGCCCCCAATGGAACCCTTATTAACCCTGAAAATGCGAAACTCATGAAGCAATCCGGGATACAGCGCTGCAGCATATCCATTGATGGTCCAGGTGCAAAGGAGCACGACCTGTTCCGTGGCGTTCCAGGCGCTTTTGAACAATCCATGGCTGGTATTGAATACCTGAAACAGGCCGGCATCCCCTTTCAGATTAATACCACTGTTACTAAGGACAACCTTCACCTGTTCAAGGATATTTTTAATTTAGCGAGGGAACTTGGAGCAGTAGCATGGCATATCTTCATGCTTGTCCCTACAGGTCGTGGAGCAGAAATTGCTGACCAGACCATCTCTGCCCAGGAATATGAAGATGTGCTTAACTGGTTTTATGACTTCCGCAAAACAACGGATATGCACCTTAAAGCTACATGTGCCCCGCATTATTACAGAATTATGCGCCAGCGAGCCAGAGAGGAAAAAATACCTGTTAACCAGGAAAACTTTGGACTGGATGCCATGTCCAGAGGATGCCTTGGGGGTATTGGATTCTGTTTTATCTCACATGTAGGTCAGGTTCAGCCTTGCGGATATCTTGAACTTGATTGCGGAAATGTGAAGAAAACTCCCTTTCCGGAAATATGGAGAAACTCAGCAAATTTTCTCAAATTGAGAGACATTAAGCAATATGAAGGGAAATGCGGAGTGTGTGAATATCACCGAGTTTGTGGTGGATGCAGGGCCAGAGCCTTTACCATGAACCAGAATTTTATGGCTCCTGAACCTTTATGTACTTATGAACCGGTTAGAGCCGTTAAGGAATAATTGCCATGATACATGATTCCGGACTTTCTCAGGTTGACATGGAAATCCTGGATATAATTCAAACCGACTTCCCCCTGGACCCAAGGCCTTATAAAATAATCGGTCAAAAAACAGGACTCACCGAAGCCGAAGCTCTAAGCAGGGTCAGAGCGTTGAAACAGAAAGGTGTAATACGGCGCATTGGGGGAAACTTTCAATCCAAGAAACTTGGCTGGCACAGCACATTATGTGCGGCAAGCGTACCTGAAGAGAAGCTGTCTGAATTTGTGGACGAGGTAAACAGCCATCCTGGAGTAACTCACAATTATCTGCGCAAACACAAACAAAACGTCTGGTTCACTTATATAGGGCCATCCAAAGAGTTTGTCCGGGAATCCCTTCAGAAAATTACCCGTAAAACAGGAATAGAAATATTAAATTTACCAGCCAAAAACATGTTTAAGATCAAAGTTGATTTTCCCATGCAGAAATAAATTATCTGATCTATCATGCAAGATATCAATATGTCCGCTTCTTTAGCATCTATCATCATCCCCACTCTGAATAAAAAGCATTTGATCCTGTCCTGCATTGACTCCATGAGCAAACATACAGGAAAAATGAGTTGCAGGATCATT
>JBHEPK010000097.1:1815-7353 GCA_046260325.1 Desulfonatronovibrio sp. | reverse complement strand
GTATATAACTGATTTGCTTGAGAATACTTTATAGTTCGCTGTCATTAACCCTTTGGTTGCATGCTCTTCTAAGAAGCAATTCCTTGCCCTTTGAAAAAATCCATGTACCACTCAACAAACCTGGTAATTCCTTCCTGCACTGTGGTTTCCGGCTTATAACCGAGATCCTGAACCAGATCTTCTACATCAGCATAAGTGCTTGGTACATCTCCAGGCTGCAGGGGCATAAAGTTAATTTTGGCTTTTTTATCCAGAACCTTTTCCAGGGTATTGATAAAATCCATAAGCTGGACCGGGTTGTTATTGCCAATATTGTACAGCTTGTACGGGGCCTTAGAAGTACAGGGGTCAGGTTTTTTACCGTCCCAGTCCGGGTTGCCCTGAGGAACGCGGTCTATTACCCGGATTACCCCTTCCACTATATCGTCAATATATGTGAAATCTCTTTGCATCTTGCCGTTATTGAAGACATTCATGGGTTTGTCTTCCAGAATGGCCTTGGTAAACAGAAACAGGGCCATGTCCGGACGTCCCCATGGACCGTAGACTGTGAAAAACCGAAGGCCTGTGCAGGGCAGACCATATAGATGGGCATAAGTATGAGCCATTAGCTCATTGGCCTTTTTGGTGGCTGCATAAAGGCTTATGGGATGATCTACATTATCATGGGTGGAAAATGGCTGAACTTCATTAAGGCCATACACACTGGAACTGCTGGCAAAGACAAAATGCTCCAGATTATTGTGCCTGCAACATTCCAGAAGGTTCACATATCCCACTACATTGGAGTCCACATAAGCGTGGGGGTTGGTCAGGCTGTACCTGACACCGGCCTGGGCAGCGAGATTGCATGCCCGGTCAAACTGCTGCTCTTTGAAGAGCTTTTCCAGATTTTCCCGGTCCTCAAGGTTCAGTTTGATGAATTTCAGGTTGGGATACTTGTGAGAAGTGAGCAGCTTGTTGTATTCATAAGGTCCGGAAAAGCCTGAATATTCAAGGCGGCCGTATTTTACGCCCACATCGTAATAGTCGTTGATGTTGTCCACGCCCATGACCTCGTCGCCGCGTTTTGCCAGAGCCAGGGCCAGGTTGAATCCGATAAATCCGGCAGTGCCTGTGATTAGTATTTTCATGTGACTGGTTCTCGTTTATTTAGTTTGTTGGTTGTTAGATCCGAAATGTAAGGGGAAAAGTTGTTATATTAACTGTTACCAGGGTGTTGAAAATCTCCCAATTGCTGGGGCGCTGCAAAAAGTTCAACATGCTCTTACGTTTTTTAAAACCCGCGTAGAATTCGTTAAAGATTTTGCAATGGTCATGTCAAGGAGATTTAAAAATATCAAAGGCAGCAGGCATATACAGTGCGGGGTTAAATAATGCAACCTGCATACCCCCTTTCTTTTTCAGGCAGAAGAAAAATAACGCTGTATTTTCTTTCAAGTCAATTATCAGAAAGATCATATGATATGTAATTTGTCCCACCAATGGTGATATGTCGGATGTTTGCTGCAAATCTTCCCAAAAGCAGAAGCCCTATCTGGTCTGGATCAATTGTTCCGGAACTTGTCTGCATATCTTCAACTTCATGATCAAGATCTCTGGTTTCTGATGAATCGACAAATTCTACCTGTAAATTTTCGTTTTCATTACGGAGGTTTATTTGCAAATAAGGAGATGTGAATCTTTTCGAAGTGCATAAGTGCGTGAAAAGCTCTTCAGCAGTCAAATGGCGCTTATCCATTGTGGGGGACGCTCATCCACAGCATAAAGAAGATTCCCAGGTGAACCTTGTCCTGTTGTGGTTTTTCTTGTGGAAGATTTTGGATGGGTTTTCATGGGGAAACGCTTTAACTTGATTTAACAGATAAAACAATAGTCAATCAGGAGGCAGGGGGCTGATTGCTTCGGTCGCTTAGCTCCCTCGAAATGTCAGTCTTGGCGTTTTTAAAAGAATAGAAATTGACTAAAGATAGAATTGTAATATACTAAGTGGATAAACTCATTAAAAATGGAGGTTGATATGGACATAATTCAGGCAATCATGACCAGAAGAAGCATTAGAAAATTTAAGGACGAACCTGTGTCTGATGAGCAGGTGAAAACTATTCTTGAAGCCGCCATGATGGCTCCGAGTGCAGGTAATGCCCAGCCCTGGCAGTTTATTGTTGTCAGGGACAAAGAGATTCAGTCAGGGATTAAAGAAATCAACCCTTATGCAGGAATGGCTGTTAATGCCCCTTTGGGGATTCTGGTCTGCGGAGATTTAAGTCTTGAGAAGTTTGCAGGCTACTGGGTGCAGGATTGCTCAGCTGCTGTTCAGAACATTCTTTTGGCTGTACATGGTATTGGACTTGGAGCAGTATGGACAGGTATTCATCCTATTAAGGAAAGAGAGGAAGGATTTGCAAGCCTGTTTAACCTTCCTGACCATGTTGTTGCCTTGGCTTATCTCGTAATTGGCTATCCTGAAAAGGTTCCTGAGTCACAAAGCAGATTCAATTCTGAAAGGATTCATGATGAGAAATGGTAGTGGCCAGATCAAAGTACAACCAAATCTATGGGAATGGTTCTTTGCAAAGATTCCGGGTTGTTTTGTCTGTGGCAGTTTATTTGGTGATGATCTAAAAGATATATGAGGAAAGATAATGAAAAACAAAATAGTTATTTCAATTGTGTTTGTGGTATTTTTGTTTGTTTTTTCAGGTGTTTGTCTGGCCGGAAATATTCCTGCCAAAGGAGATATTTTTCCGTCAGACTATCTTAAAGTACCTGAAATAAAGAAAAACCAGGACTATCTTGGGCTTTCAGAATCCATGGAAACCTTCAGGATTGATGATATTCAGTCAGAGTTGGTGCTGGTCCAGATATTCAGCATGTATTGCCCCATATGTCAGCGTGAAGCCACAAAGGTTAATGAGTTATTCAGGTTGATAGAGACACAGGGGGTTTCTGACAAGGTTAAGCTTCTTGGTATTGCTCCTGGAAATTCAGATTATGAGGTTGATGTATTCAGAGATGAGTATGATGTTCCATTTCCCCTGATACCTGATCCTAATTATGAATGGCACAAACTCATGGGAGAAGTGGGTACGCCATACTTTCTACTTGTCCAGTTGGATAATAGAGAGATACTCATGAATGATTTAGGACCCTTTGAAAATTCTCAGGAATTATTTGAAGAAATTATGGAGCATTTGAACTAATTATCAGGGTAGGGCTTTGTTTGAAAATATTTTGTTCCTGTGTGCGCCCTGGATCAAACCGACAAGTAGCCTGCACCGCCTTAACCCTGGATTCCGGCTCTCGCCGGCATGACAGAGATAGGTAGCAGCCTGCTTTGATCGTTAAACCGGACTTGATCCGGGGGCCGGCTTTCATGATGTAAATTGAAGTTAAAAAAAGGACTTTATATGCTGAAAAGATTTTTTCCAGTATTTTTATTTTTTTTATTGGCAGCGTCAGTAAGTGCGTCTGAACTTCAGGACAACTATTTTTCCATGGGGCAATTGAAGCCCATTGACAGTGAGATCAAGGTCAGCATTGGAGATGAGGCTCCGGATTTCAGCCTGCCTGCTATAGACGGAAGCACTATTACTTTGTCAGACTACCGGGGAAGTAAAAATGTCATGCTTTCCTTTATTCCAGCTGCCTGGACTGCTGTATGTTCTGATCAATGGCCAGGATATAATATGGCCAGAAGTATATTTGACAACCTTGATACTGTGGTTGTCGGTATAAGTGTTGACAACCTGCCAACCTTGCATTCCTGGATCAGGGAAATGGGTGAGTTCTGGTTTCCTGTTGTTTCTGATTTCTGGCCTCATGGTAAGGTGGCCGAAGAGTATGGTCTGCTCAGAAGCGATGGAACAGCAGAAAGGGCCATAATTATTATTGACAAACAGGGGATAATCAGGATGGCTCATGTGGAAGATATCAACAGACGTCCAGAATTAGGAATGCTGATCAATGTCCTCAAAGAAATAGGTTAGTCCCGGCAAAAATAAAGATACGAACAATGCGTTGACGAGGGTTGGAAATTTCTTTAGAAATTTTAAAAAGGCCAAACCATGGGTGACTATGGGACGGAAAGCCACGGGTCTCATTAGAGACAGCCGGGTTGCGGGAAAATGAATAAAAAGCGCTACCCTGTCTGGATAGCGCTTTTTTTATTGGCGTTTTGTCCATTATTTTCTAATGGGCAGTCATCGTACTCGTAAATATCGGGTGTATTATTTGGGCTTTCCATTTTAAGAAGATTTGTAAACAGCATGAAAGGTGAAGTTATCATGGAAAGTACATCAGGCAAAGGAACCTCTGCGCATCCTATATCGTCTGTAAATGAATCAGCCGATTTAAGACATGACCTTGAAAAAGCTCCTTCTTTGCGGATTATGCTTGCTGAAGATGATCCCACTAACCAGTTTGCCGTCAGTAAGATGCTGGAAATTGCCGGCCACGAAGTTATTGTTGCCGGGAACGGACAGGAGGCTGTAAAAGTTCTAAAAGAAAATGAAAAAAGAATTGATGGCCTGCTTATGGATATTCAAATGCCGGTTATGGGCGGGATTGAAGCGGCAAAGGTTATTCGTCATTCGCTGAAAAATAAAGATATTCCCATCATTGCCTTAACAGCCCATACCATGGCCGGGGACAGGGAAAAATTTCTGGAAGCAGGTATGAATGATTACCTGAGTAAGCCTTTGGAATTTGAAGATTTAAAAAAGGTGATTGAGAAACATTTCTAATAAAATATGCCATTATTATTTTCCTGGGATCTATTGATCCAATAGCTGTCCTCCATGCCCTGCACAAATACTTTTCTGGACCTGAATCCTTTCAAAGGTTATACTCCTCGAATTGTCAGCCCATCATCGTAGTGTTTATCTAAAACCAATTTTTTGTTTAAAAATATTGTTTTGCACAGTATTTTTTACTACGATTTGTATGCCTGAATTCAAAGAATATTTTTTACCCGCAAGCCATGAGAAAGAAAATACATATCCATATTGGAGAATATTATGCCAGCAGAGAACCGGCAATAATCCATACTGTACTGGGATCATGTGTGGCGGTCTGCCTGTATGATCCTTATCAGGGTATCGGGGGAATGAATCATATTCTTCTACCTGGAAAGGCGGATCTGGATAAGTTCGATGTTTCAGCGAGATATGGTGTTAATGCCATGGAATTGCTTATTAATCGCATGATGAGCCTTGGAGTTGATCGCAGGAGGCTTGTGGCAAAGGTTTTTGGTGGGGCTCATATGATATCTTCAATTTCTAAGGAAAACGGAGTGGGTGACAAAAACGTTACTTTTGCCATGGATTTCCTGAAAAGGGAGAATATCAGACTCGTAAGCAGTGATGTGGGCAAAAAAGATTCACGTAAGATTTTATTTTGTACAGACAGTGGCGATGTATATTTGAAAAGAGTTTCATCCAGTTATCAGCAGCGCCTCGCAGAACAGGAAGCCCTGGCCAAAAGGCAGATTAAAAATATTGCGGATAAATCAGGCGAAATCACCCTGTTTGATCAATA
>JBHEPK010000097.1:0-1805 GCA_046260325.1 Desulfonatronovibrio sp. | reverse complement strand
CAATAATACTAAGGGCCTTTGCCAGGGAAGAGGCTTCAACCTTAGTTTTCAGGATGTAGCCCTTGTCCTGGAGCAGGTTTTCTCTCCAGATATTTCCTTTGAATGCCGGAATCAGCATTATCAGAAGATAACCCAGCATGATCATCAGATCATAAGTGGCGGTCATGCCTGTAGCCACGTCTCCTGATTTGAGCAGATTTTCTATAATTGCCATAAACACATAGATAACAAACCAGAGGGCTGCATATTTCCACAATTTTTTAACAAGCATCCAGACGATGCCAAAGAAAAAAGCCGGCCAGGAAAATCCCACTTTAACTGCTTCTCTTCCCAAATCGGTATGTTCAAAGATTTTAAATGTTTTCATAATGCTTTCTCGGTATTTTATAAGAGAAAAAAAGTAAAGAGGCTGAAGCAGATCACTGATGCCCATAAGTGTTCAGCAACCATCAAAAATGTACTTGTAGTTTGAATAGTTTTAATTCAGTAAGAAGCGAAGAAATATTCAACATAGAGGCTTTATAATTTAAAAATGCGCTTAACTCAGAAAGTATTAATTTATTGAGACTATGAAAGCTGTAATATTTGATAATAAAATTCGATACGTGGAAAACCAGTCCATGCCCACTCTTAAACCCGGCTGGGCTCTTATAAAGATTAAGCTTGCTGGCATATGCAAAACTGATCTTGAAATCATTAAGGGATATATGGGTTTTAAGGGAGTTTTGGGGCATGAATTCCTGGGGATGGTGGAAAGTTGTGATGATCCAGGCCTTGTGGGCAAAAAGGTGGCAGGAGAAATTAATGCGTCTTGCGGCAAATGTGACTGGTGCGCCACAGAAATGGGACGTCATTGCCCTGAGCGAACAACTCTTGGAATTGTCAAGCATGATGGATGCATGGCTGAGTACTGCACTCTGCCGATTGAAAATCTGTGTGTAGTTGACCCTGAAATATCAGATGACCAGGCCATCCTCACAGAGCCTCTTGCTGCAGCCTGTGAAATTTTGGAACAGCTCAAAATTCGTGGAAATGAAAGAGTTGTTGTCCTTGGCGATGGTCGACTCGGCATTCTGTGCGCATGGGCTTTAAATACGGTTGTCCCGGATGTGACTTTGGTAGGACATCATCCTGAGAAACTTAAGATTGCCAAATGGAGGGGAGTTAAAACATCTTTGAGAGGAGAAGGTGTTTTTCCGGGGGCTGATATTGTGGTGGAGGCTACAGGCTCTGGCAAAGGAATTGCCCTGGCCATGGAACTGTGTCGGCCAAGGGGGGTTATTGTGTTAAAATCTACGGTTGCCCTTCAGGATGAGATCAATCTTGCTCCGCTGGTTATTAATGAGCTTACAGTTGTGGGTTCCCGCTGTGGTCGTTTCAGTGATGCCTTGTCCATGATGCAAGGCTATCCTGACATGCCCCTCGGACGCCTGATTACTCACCGTTATCCTCTGCATCAGGCCTTAGATGCCTTTACCGTGGCTCAGGAAGGGAAAGCCTTGAAGGTTATTCTGAAGATATAATTTATCAGGCTGTTATATTATCCGCAAAAGACTTGGAGGAATGTATGTCAGGAGTAGATTACAAAAGAAATCGTGAATTATTAAAAGACTCCCTGCGTAAGAAGACGGACTTTTCCATTACTGACCAGAACAGAGGAGTCCCTGCACCTCCAGTTCAGAAATCTTTTGACCCTCAGGACTCAAGAGTCAAGCTTTGTGAACGCCAGGACTGGAAAAAGGTGATCAGTGATATCAGTCTGGATCAGATAATTGCCGGCCGTAAAAGTAGGCGGGCATATACTG
>JBHEPK010000096.1:0-7369 GCA_046260325.1 Desulfonatronovibrio sp. | reverse complement strand
CCGCCGATAAAAGAAAGGGCTGCTGAGTCATAAGTTTTGAAAATCGAGTCCAGTAATTCGAACTGCAGATATTCGACCAAGGCTCCTTGAGGATTCTTACGAAAAACAATATCTGGAAAGTATGACCGGATCTGGTCTATTGTAAGCATTTCATGGCCCATTTTTTCAGCTTTGGCATATCAAAAGCATCAATATACCTTGTGAATTTATAAGGATTAAGACTCTCCCGCAACTGCGCCTGATTCAGGCGGAGCTCATCAAAATTTTCCTGACTCTGAACCCTGGATAAATTTAGATACAGATAATCCAGCACAGCTTTTTCCGGCTCGGCCTGCAAATATTGACCAGCCTGCGTGGAGACCGGGATATATCCCCAAAACAGCTCTTTTTTGACATGACGATAAATGAATCTTCCGAAAAAGTTATCAAATGTCCTGGTGGTTTTGGCTGTAACGCTTGTCTTGGCGTAGACCATTTCCGGGATAAATCCGTAGTTAGACATCATGGTTTCTAAGCTCAGATAACTGGGCTGGTATAGTATATGGGCTACATCTTCTAACTGTAATTTGTCCATGTCCCTGGCAAAGGCAAAAATACCGTTCTTCAACCGAACCAGGTATCCCTTTTTTATCCACTGGGTGAGCTGATAATCATAGACCTTCAACCCATGCTGCAACAGGTCTTGGCGGGTAAAAACCGGTCCCTGGATGGTCTGTTCAAGTTCAATGTATTTCATAAACTTATTTTTAATGATAAGTTTGTGAAATAGCAAGCCTGAGTCCGGCAAACCTGAAACTCCAGGACACAATAGACTATCTAAGACAATCTGTGCCCGCAACCCAACAGAAACAAAATTCTCTTACCGAAATATGGGACAGTCCCCGCAAGCCCCTCAAGCAAAGTCAGTTTAATATTAGTTTGCGGAGGAATATAAATTTTGGCCATAGCCTGAACTTAGCGAGGAGCAGTCCCCTGACGAGATTGCCAGCGTGTTGAAAAAGTCCTTATTCAACTGGCTGTTCAAAAATTCATAGTGCAAGGAGCAAAAAAAGTTCAAGGTCGCAGCGTATTTAGGATACGTAAGAGTTTGAACTTTTTGTAGCGACGCCGCAATTGGGAGATTTTCAACAGTCAGTTAGGCTGTGTGAGACTTACCCTTCCAGGCAAAACTAACATGCTGAAGAATCAAGTTCTTTTTGAGCGAGTTGAAACCTGGCAATTCTACTTAGAGTCCAGACAATACGTTCAAAAATACTTGTCAGTTCAAGGAAAATATTTCGTTCATTGAGATCCAGCCGGTTTTCTCCACTTAGATAAGCAGATCGGATAGACTTGAATACCTGGCCTTTATCTCTTGTAAGCTGGATCATATTGCTGGCATCTTCGACATCTGAAGATGATTCGGCTTCTCCAGCAGTATGCAGGAGGAAGTCAAGGCTCTGGACAAAGGTTTTATGAAACTTTTCCTGTAAAGACGGGCTCAGCTTGATGCAGGTCAGGGTAAAGTAATGCAGCAGTTCCTCGAGATTATCCATTTGTTTTTGTTTATTTTGAATAAGGAGCAAAAATTCCATCGTACTGTGAGACAGGTGCTGTCTAACCGTTTCTCCTGCCTGTGAACTCACTTCCCGGGAAATGGAAGCATAAGAAGAGTGCAGGGAATGAGCGGTATTTTCTTTTTGATCAGATTTTTCAATGAGCAATTGAGGGTAAGCTCTCAGGTGCTGCATGAGGTTTTCCTGTTCTTTACTCAAAAGGGCTATGGATATTTCCGGAGTATCAGGGGTATCATCGCTCAGGTACTTGGGTCTGGACCAGTTTTCTTCATAAGTGGCCGGCCAGAATCTGGATATGGATTTATAAAATGGATTCAGCCCAAGGGATAGAACTACAGCCCCGCCCCAGTTGAAAAATAGATAGACCATGGCTGCCTGCTGTTCCAGGGGCAGGTTAAGGTTTTTCATTAGTGCCAGCACCAGGGGGATATTCGTAAATATCTCCAGATAAAACAGCGGCACAAAGATCATTGCTGTCAGGATATTAAAAAGGACCTGCGACATGATGAGCTGCCTGGGAGTTCCTTTGATCCCGGATGAAAGTATCCAGCTTATTACTCCGGATCCCACATTGGTGCCGTAGATGATCATCATGGTCTGTTCCATGGATAGTATGCCCACCTGGGTGAGGGAAATGGCCAGAATGGAAATGGCTGAAGAGGACTGGCAGATGGAAGTGAGTATTGCCCCGGCCAGAAATGAAAGCATATACGAGGCTTGAGTTGTGGTCAGAAAGGTCTCAAACCAGGGCATGGCTGCCAGGGGTTCAGCTCCAGAGCGCAGCATGATCAGACCAAAAAAAAGCATTGCCCCGCCAAACAGGGCCTGAGAAAAATTGTCGCTACCTTTGGGTTTATTAAAGGCAAAAGATAATCCAGATAGGCCAAGAATAAAAAGAACAGCAATTTTGATGTTTAAAACTGCCAGAATAATCATGATGCCGACACCGGCATTGGCCCAGATTATGATCAGCATGCCTCGTTTTACCGGAAGCATTCCTGCCCCAACAAGACTTCCAATAATAAATGACAGGGCAGACATGGACTGAGACAGAAATCCTGAAAAAAATCCAATAGTGCCTGCCTTGATGTCTGATCCAACCCATCTGGAGAAATTCTGCCTGAACTTTCTGCCTGCAAGGTTTTTAAGTGCTGAACTCAGTAACTTGAGCCCAACAAAAAATACTCCTATTCCCGCAATAATAGAGCCCAGGGCTTCCATGAATTTATTCCTTTGTTCAAGAAAATTAGTGAGTATTTATAAGGTCATTTTTCGTCAGTTGTCAGAATGACCATTCTAATGATTCTTTCACTGAGAAGGCCCTGGGGACGGAGCAAAGATGACATTTCCCGTCCTGGTTCAAGGGAAGTGATTACTGTTCTGCCAATAATCCATCTGCCAGTCTCCCCGAATCCCTGCTTAGTTCTTAATCCCCACATGGAATGGTATGCAGCTGTCTGTCCTGTATCCGGGTCCTGACCTATATAGAGCATTACATGGCCCGGCATATAAAGAATACTCAACCAGGGTTTGCCCTGGGTCCTGATGATATTGTCTTTTTCAGAAGGGGAAAGTCCCTGAAGATTAATGTTTTTTCCAGCTTCAGCCTGTCCCCTGGAATTTCTGGGCAAAAAAATACCGAATCCTGAAAAAACATCCTTGAGCAAAGCAGAGCAGTCCCGGTTTTGATACAGTCCTCCCCAGCCATAGGTTTGGCCCATCATGGAATTAAGAATGGCGGAAAAATTGCCCTCGTCAGGATGAAAGGGCATTGGCAGCAGATAGTTTTGTGATACTTCTATCTGAAAAGCCTCTGCATATCCACGGGCATTGCGTGCCGGCATAATAGCTGTGCTGATGCCTGTTTCCCGGTCATAAGATATAAGAGGCAGGGACATACCTACACGTCCGGAAACAAGATAGTTATCATTTTCATCAAATATTGAGATGTTGTCCGAAGTAAATCCGGCCAGAGAATCAGTCTGGTAGGAATTTATAAAATTCTGGTCAACTAAGGCTGCCTCATTCCATCTTATCCAGCCTGCAGCGAATTCTGTTTCAGCGAGAGCCCATTCCTGGTTACTGCTTACATGGGTAATGAGTATTGGAGTTCCGGCAGGAACCAGCGTGTTCTGCATATAGTCAAAGGGAAATCCTTCACCTGGTCTGGAAGGGTCATAAAATACCGGACGATGGGTAGGCAGGACCCGCATGGAAGCGTGGACAACAGTGATTGCCGGCAGATGAACAGAGGGATAACCGGCAGTGTCTGATTTTTGCTCCATTTCCTCCATCCACTCAGGGGGAAGGGGCAGATTGTTTTCTCCGTAGATCTCCTTAGATTCGTATCTTTTGAGTCCCCAGAAAACTTCATCAGCAATGTATAAGGGCTTGTCTCTGTTCCATGGACCAAAAAAATTATTCAGGAAATTTTGATAAAAATCACTCTGCTCTTGTGGATCAATAAGTATGGTGCCGGGATGCTGGACATAGTATTCAGCGTTTTGAGGCAGGTCCTGAAGGTCCTGGATCATGCCCGGTTGTTTTGCAGTGCACGCACTTAAAGAAAAAAGCAGTATCAGGAGAAATATTAGCAGCGGTCTGTTGCTTTTGCCAAGATTTGAAAGTGTGTTTAACAGGTACATAAGAATACTCATCAGTCTATCCCTTTTGGGTCACAAAAAAGTGAGCAGCTTCTTTACGAAGAGCCGGTTTTATTTTGAAACAGTTACTGGTTTGTCTTCAATGCCAGCATAAAAGACAATGATCTTGGCAGGCTCAGGCCCATGATTCTGGCCATAGTGCCATTTATTTACTACTTCGACAATGGCTTCTCCGGCCTTTAGCACCAGGACTTCATTATGTTCTGTTGTAACTGTAAGTTCTCCCTGAATCAGAACTCCTGCATTTATGACCGGGTGCATATGCAGCGGGAGCTTTGCTCCGGCAGGGATGGTAATTTCCAGGATGGTGACTTCCGGTTGTCCCTGGGGATACTGGGGCAAGAGCTGTTCGTCCCAGGTGTGATTCGTCCGGGCCAGGACCTGGACATTGGGATCAAGGTCGTCAGCCCAGACCTGGGTTGATATAATCAGGATCAAAGCAATGAAATAGAGATGTCTCATGATATATTTTTCCTAAGCAGTGCAATGTTACTGGTATTTGAGGCTTATATTTTCTTCACTCAGAAAAGCTGCTGTCTCCTTCAAGCTCCATTTTGGCTGAAAGATAGGCCATGATATCCTTCAGGGATATTATTCCCACCAGTTCCCGGTTTTCAACAACCATCATCCTGCTGAGGCCTGTCTGGTTCATCTTTCCAAGGACCTTGATTACATCTTCATCAGGGCTGACAGTGTTCTGCATGGAGCATTCCTTCATGGTCTCACGAACCAGGATGTCCGGCCAGTTGGCACGGTCAATTTCACCCAATTGCTTAGTGTTGATGCAGCCTTTTAGTGAATTCCCGTCTTTTACGGGAAACATTTTGTAATGAAACTGATAGATATAGTCTTCCACCAGATCTTTCAGGCTTATGTCTCCGGAAACGTATACAGGCTTTTTCATAAGGCTACTTACTGTTTCACCTTTAAGGGCATGTTTGACCATAAGCTGTCTGTAAGAATTCTGGGCTACAAAACGGATAAAAATTCCAATGACAAAATACCACAGGCCGCCTATGAGGTTTCCTGTAAGGATATTCAAAAGACCCAGTCCCATGAGCACAAAGCCGAAAATAGACCCTCCCTTTGCCGCGGTCTGAGTTGCCCAGCGCAGGTCTTTTTTTGTGTGCCAGAGGATAGCTCTCAGGATCCTTCCCCCGTCCATGGGAAAAGCAGGGATAAGATTGAAGATTGCCAGAATAAAGTTGATCAGAGCCAGGTACATGAAAACACTGACAAAACTCTGTTTAATCCCCATATTTCCCGCAAGATTAAATATGAGATAAAAAAAGGCAGCCAGAAAAATACTGGCCAATGGTCCGGCAATGGCAATCCAGAATTCGCTTTTTGGGGTTTTGGGATCGTCATCCATTTCAGCTACTCCCCCAAATACAAAAAGGGTAATGCCTTTTATGGGTACACCAAATTTTCGGGCTACAAATGAATGCCAGAATTCATGAAATATTATGGAGAAGAAAAGCCCAAGTGCACCGAGAACTGCTAATATCCAGTAGTCAATGGTTCGCAGGCCTTCAAGATAATGTGGAAAAAATCCTACAGCGAGTGACCAGGTTACCAGCGCGGCAATTATCAGCCAGCTTATATCTACTTTAATCTGAAAGCCAAAGACCTTGATCAGGTTTATGCTTTTTCCAAACATTAATTACCTCTCTTGGGTTAAACAGCCTGCTGAAAATCTCCCAATTGCTGCGTCGCTGCAAAAAGCTCAAACTCTTACGTATCATAAATACGCCGCGACCTTGAACTTTTTTTGCTCCTTGCAATTTGGAGTTTTAAAATAGCCTGTATAATACGGACTTTTTTCAACAAGCTGTTAAAGGATTACTATCTTTTAAAAAAAATGGCGCACATCCAAATAAAGATGTACGCCATTTTTTGTCAATGCCTGTTTGCAAAGGGATTGTTTTCAAAAGCTGAACAATAAAAATGCGTTATCAGGCTGATTTGGCTTCCTGTTCAAAAATGATCAGGGGTTCAATACCATTTTCCACCACAGCTTTATTGATAAGGCATTCTTTTACCCCGGTTAGTGATGGAAGCTTGTACATGACATCAAGCATGATGGATTCCATTACGTTTCTAAGGCCTCTGGCGCCTGTTTTTCTTTCCAAAGCTTTCCGGGCTATGGCTTTTAATGCGTTCTGGGTAAACTTGAGGTTTATATGGTCCAGATCAAGCATTTTCTGATACTGCTTAACCAGGGCATTCTTGGGCTGGCTAAGTATTTTGATTAGATCCTCTTCGGTCAGTTCCTGCAGGGCTGAAACAACAGGTATGCGACCCACAAACTCAGGGATCAGACCATATTTGATCAAGTCTGCAGGGTGTGCCATACGAATAAGATCGTCTGATGATTCGCTTTTCTTGCTTATGAGGTCAGCCCCAAAACCCATGCTGCTTTTCTGAACCCGCTGCTTTACAATCCTTTCAAGGCCGATGAATGCTCCACCTGCGATGAAAAGTATATTGGAAGTGTCCAGACGGATAAATTCCTGCTGAGGGTGTTTGCGACCGCCTTTGGGTGGAATATTGGCTTCAGTACCCTCAATAATTTTGAGCAGAGCCTGCTGGACACCTTCACCGGAAACATCTCTGGTTATGGACGGGCTGTCAGTTTTTCTGGCAATTTTGTCGATTTCATCGACATAGATTATACCCCTCGAGGCTGCTTCCAAATCATAATCAGCATTCTGGACAAGCTGTACCAGGATATTTTCAACATCTTCTCCAACGTATCCGGCCTCTGTCAGTGTTGTGGCATCAGCAATGGCAAAGGGCACTTTAAGGACGCGGGCCAGGGTCTGAGCAAGAAGGGTTTTGCCCGAACCTGTGGGGCCAATGAGCAGGATGTTGCTCTTATCGAGCTCTACGTCATCCTTTTTCCTGGTATAGCGAACTCTTTTGTAATGATTATATACGGCTACAGCCAGAATTTTTTTTGCTTCGTCCTGTCCAATGACATAATCATTAAGTGCTTTCTTGATTTCTGATGGAGGAAGAAGTGTCTCGTCATTTGAGTCGTCATCCTGATGATCCTGGGCAATGATTTCATCGCACAGGTGAACACATTCATTGCATATGTACACATCCGGGCCAGCTATAAGCCGATCTACTTCGTCTTGAGTTTTG
>JBHEPK010000095.1:0-7380 GCA_046260325.1 Desulfonatronovibrio sp. | reverse complement strand
ATTCAGGACCTCCCAGGCAGTTGTACCATCATCAGCCTCAACCATGTTGGTGAATCCCAGCTGCCTGAGAATGTTTTTAATGATTCTGCGCATAGTGGAGAAGTCATCAACTACCAGAACCCTCATTTGTTTATTGATCGCCATCATTTCCTCCTAAATTTGGTCATGCTCTTGGGAAAATCTTTTTTGGATTTTTGCTATAGCCTGCGAATGAAGTTGTGAAACCCTGCCTTCAGTAACTTCAAGGACCTGTGCCACTTCTTTCATTGTAAGGTCTTCTTCGTAATACAAAGATAGAACCATACGTTCTTTTTCAGTAAGCCTGTCAATAATTGTGGCTACTTTATCAACAAGATCATGAAAAATCATACTCAGCTGGGGTTCATTAGAAATATCCTGTTCTCCGGCAATAGTAAAGTTTTCCTGAACAGCTTCCAAGCTAAGAGCCCCTCTTCAACTTCATCAAGAGAATAACCTGTAATCTTTTTAATCTCAAGATTCGTGGGTTGAATTCCAGAATTTTGTTCAAAGTCGTGAATGCATTCTTCTAAGCGTTTTACTTTTTTGCGCAGCCCCCTTGAGAACCAGTCCATCTTGCGGAGCTCATCAAGCATTGCTCCTTTTATCCGGTTATCAGCAAAGGTTTCGAATTTGATTTTATGTTTTGGATCAAAATTGCCAAGGGCTTCCATCAGGCCGAGAGTCCCGGCACTGACAAGCTCTGCTACTTCAACGTGCTTGGGCAGACGATGCTTGAGCCTGGATGCAGTAATTTTTATTTTCTGTGCATAGGCTCTGACAATGTCGTCTTTTTGACGCGAAGAAAGCTCTTTAAAGGAAGTATCCGTATTTTCCAGGATTTGCCATGGATTATTCCTGGAAGAGCAATTTTTTCCAGAAGAACTTAATGTTTCCATCTAAATTTTTGTCCGGTTCCCACTTATTTACTGTTTTAGCTAATTCCGTCAATGCCCTGGATGCAGGTGAGTCTGGATCATAATGGCAAAAGGGGACTTGACTGGCAACTGCTTTTTTGACTTTGGAGTCAAGAGGGACAATTCCTGAAAGTTCCAAGGCAACACCACTTAAAAAGTGGTCACAGGCATTGTAAAGCTTTTTAAATACATTTTTGGCTTCTTCTTTGGATCTGGCCCAGTTAACAATGATTTTAAAACGGTCAATATCATGTTTTGTCTTGAGAACCTTAATTAATGCGTAGGCATCTGTCAGTGAAGTCGGCTCAGGGGTAAGTACCAGAAGTCTCTGCTGAACTGCAAGGTTAAAGTAGATGACATTTTCATTAATACCCGCACCTGTATCAACAATAAGGTAGTCAAGCTCGTCTTCCAGAAAGTCCATGGCTTCCAGAAGTTCAAGCTTCTGGCCGGTGGAAAGGGAAAGCATTTCACTGACTCCTGATGCAGCAGGAAGGATATCAAAATTATATTTTGTATTAACGATTATATTACTTAAAGGTTCATTTTCATGAAAAAGGTGGAAAAGGTTGAGTTTGGGAGCTATTCCTAACATAACGTCAACATTAGCCAGTCCAAGATCAGCATCCAGAATCAGGACTTTTTTGTTCATTTTGCTCAGGCAGTAGGCCAGGTTTACGGAAATATTTGTTTTGCCAACTCCTCCTTTGCCGGAGGTTACTGAGAGCACTATGGGTAATTTGTTGTTTTTCATGACATTACTCTTTTTTATTGGTCATATGTTGTTTAACAGGCTGTTAATGTTTTCAATTAGCTGCAACGTTTCTCTCAGGTATTTTCTTTTTAAATATAAGCATCCACAGATTCTCCTGGGTGGCTGATGACGAAGAATCTCTTAATCCTTTGCCAAAAGAGAGGTAAGATACAGGGAGCCCGCTTTTCCAGGAAGTATTGAGCAAAACTCCATAGCTACAGGCTTCATCAATTTTCGTCCAGATTATGCTTTTTATGCTTTGAGTCCTGTTTTCAGACAGATAATGGTCAATCTGGGATGAACCATATACCGGGCTCAATACTAAGTGGGTATGGATGCCGAGTAAATCTTCAATATCTCTTGTTATGGACATGCTGTCATCTCCAAATCCGGGTGTGTCTAAGAGAATAAGATCATAAAGATGTTTTTTAGCTGCGAGGTCCTGCCAGTCAGCAGCAGTTTTCATCTCAAGATAATTTAGTCCTGACAATGAAGCATAATGTTTCAGGTAAAGCCTTCCCCCTGCATGCTGGGTGTCAGTATTCACAAGGCAGATTTTCCAGTTGGGGTTTTGGCGTCTGGCTTCAAGGGCTATTCTGAGGACTGTGGTAGTTTTGCCAACTCCACTTGGCCCCATAAAAGCGTGGGCTCTGGCTTTGGAAAGACATTTTTCCCATGTTGCCGTTGGAACAAGATCTCCGAGAACCTTCAGGGTTGGTAACTGGATATTTTCAGACAGAGAAGACCATAAATCCATAATTACTTCCGGGTTAACACCCTGTTTTTCTAAATATTCAAGGATCTGTTTCTGTCGTTTGGTGATATTTGGACCACTGACATTATTTTTTATGATTTTGTAAAAACTGTTTTTAAAATTTTCCCATTCCATCCTCCATTCCATGTTGTCAGGGATGTTTTTCTGGGTTGGGATGATATTGTTGTCAGGGTTCGGTGTTTTGTCTTCGGTATTGTTTTCTAAGGCTGCCACAACTTCATAGCATTTTTTACCGTTGGTATTTATGGAATCACTGCTTAAGATAACCGCATCAGAACCCAATTCGTTTTTGATCTGTCGAATAAGGCTTGAATATGATTTTCCGCGGTAAGTTTTAATCTGCATTTTTCAGGCTCACAGTGTTTACAGAATCCAAACGGATATTTGATGGTATTTCTGTTTGAGAAATAACCGGCAAGTTTGGAACAAAACGTAGCAACAATTGGGCCAGATGTGGCCTGATAACTGGAGTAGTTAAGAGTACTGGCTGTCCATCCGGGACTACAGTATTTTCCATCACTTTACTGATGGTCTGGATTACTTTTTGGGCCAGTTTTGGTTCCATAGCGAGATATGTTCCCTGATCGGTCTGTCTGAGTCCATCCTGGAAGGAGGATTCAATCTTATCGTCCATGGTTATTATGGGCAGTGTACCATCTTCGCTCAGGAAAGGCTTAACTATTGTTCTTCCCATTTTTTGACGAACAAATTCAGTAAGTTGTTCAGCATCTTTAGTTTGCTGACCAAAATCAGACAAAGTTTCAATAATGGTCAGCAGATCTCTGATGGATACCTTTTCCTTGACCAAGTTTTGCAGCACTTTCTGCAATACACCCAGGCTAATGGTTCCAGGAACAAGTTCTTCTACAGCCTTGGGTGCCCTTTGAGAAAGATTATCCAGCAGGGTCTGGGTTTCCTGTCTGCCTAAGAATTCATGGAGATTATGTTTGAATATTTCCGTAAGATGGGTAGCTATAACTGTGGATGGATCAACCACGGTATAGCCTGCCATGGCAGCTGCTTCTTTTTTATTTTCAGGAATCCATAGTGCCGGAAGATTAAAAGCCGGCTCAAGTGTTTCAATTCCTTTGATTCTATGTTTGGCATCTCCTGGATCCATGGCCAGGAAGTGATCAATCATTATTTCTGCCCTGGCAACCTGGTTGCCTTTAATGAGTACAGCATATTCACCAGGTTTGAGCTGGAGGTTGTCCCGCAGATGCAGAGATGGAACTACCACGCCCATGTCAATGGCAAACTGGCGTCGGATTGATTTAATTCTGGACAAAAGGTTTCCACTTTGTTCTTCATCAACAAGAGGTATAAGACCATAGCCTACTTCCAGTTCAAGCACATCAAGGGGCAGCAGGGCGTGTACTTCTTCAGGAGTTTCAAGACCTGGTTTCTGATCTTTTTTCTTTTTGGGGTCAAGTTCTTCTGTTTTGGCTTTTTCTCTCTCGGAGAAATATGAAACGCTGAACAGAAATCCAGCAAGAAGCAGGAATACAAAAGTGGGCATACCCGGAACAAGTCCGAATAAAAAGAGTACGCCGGAAACGAGACGCAGTGCTCTGGGATGATTTGTAAGCTGAGCAATAAATTCTTCACCCATCTGAGCTTCTGCAGCGGCCCGGCTGACAATAATACCGGCTGATGTGGAAATAATAATGGAAGGTATAGTCGCCACAAGTCCGTCACCAATGGTCAGCAGTGTGTATGTCTCGGCTGCTTCGTTCCAGGTCATGCCCTGTTGAAATATACCTATGATCAGTCCGCCTACGATATTGATGACAGTGATCAGCATGCCTGCCTTAACATCTCCGGAAACAAATTTTCCAGCACCATCCATGGCCCCGTAAAAATCAGATTCTTTCCGGATATTTTCTCGCTGCTTCTTGGCTTCTTCCTCATCAATAAGTCCTGCATTGAGGTCCGCCTCGATGGACATTTGTTTGCCAGGCAGAGAATCCAAGGTGAATCTGGCTGCCACTTCAGCAATTCTTGTTGTACCTGTAGCAATTACCATTTTATTGAGGGCAAAAAGAATCAAAAATATGACGATACCAATAAGATAGTTTCCTCCAACTACAAAATTTCCAAAGGATTCTATTACTTTGCCTGCGGCATTTGTGCCTGATTCACCATGCAGCAATATGAGCCTTGTGGTGGCAACATTAATGGCCAGACGCATAAGGGTTGTAACCAGAAGAAGGGATGGAAATATTGTAAATTCCAGGGGCGTCTTGATGAACATGGAAGTCATAAGGATTACAAAGGCAAAGGACAGATTAAAGGTGAGCATTATATCCAGGATAATTGTGGGCAGTGGTATGAGCATGACAAAAAGGATAATCACTACTCCCGAGGCAAGAAGAATATCTCCTTGCTTTGTAAACTTGCCATAGTCCAGATTTGCTACATGGGATTTAACTGACATATAATTGACACCTTTGATTTGGGTGAAGAGGACAAATGAAGATTATGTCCAGAATTTGTTTGAATGAAGAATAGATAAGCATGATCTATTTTATCCCTGTCTGCCTTTCATTTTGTAAATTTCAGCCAGAACAGCAGCCACAGCCTTGTAAAGGTCTTCGGGTATTGTCTGGCCAATCTCTACACTTTTATACAAGGCCTGTGCCAGTGGCTTGTTTTCCCTGATGGGTACATTGTTTTTTCTGGCAGCATCCTTAATTTTTTCAGCGAGATGGTTTACGCCTTTGGCCAGAACAAGGGGGGCCGGAGCCTGGGTGGGATCATATTTTATAGCTATGGCTATATGGGTCGGGTTGGTGATTATTACGTCAGCCTTGGGCACATCCTGCATCATTCTCTGCTGAACAGCACCCATCATTTTCTTTCTCTGCTCGCTTTTTACTTTGGGGTCACCTTCAGCCTGCTTTCTTTCGTCCTTTACTTCATCTTTGGTCATCTTCAGGTTTTCATTGTAGTCCCACATGGTGTAAACAACATCTGCTATGGAAATAATCAGCAGCGGAACCAGGGCGAATAAGGCCATCTTAAACCCGGTATTAAGAATATAGCTGCCAATCATTGCTGGAGATTCGTAAAAAAGAGGAACAAGATTATAAAACTCCATTTTTAAAATTATATACGGGGCAATGGCGACAGCTGCAGCCTGAAATACGTTTCGTACGAGACGCACCAGGGTTTTGACGTCAAGGAGTTTACTTTTGAGTCCCTGAACAATGTTAAAAACTTTGAGTTTGGGTTTCAGAGGTTTGGTTGTCCACAATGGACCGACCTGCATGTATATTATGGCAATGGTAAAGATTACTATAAAAATCATTACTGGAAGTATAATCTTGGCAAGGGTTACTGAACAGAAAATAAAGAGGGCATAGATATTCTGTTCATTGAAATTTATGACAACTGCCTGATTCAGAAACCATTCAACATTTTCCAGGATACTATCTTTGATGTGGGGGAAGGTGAAACGAAGAGCAATAATTCCGCCTAACAGGCCAACAATTTTGGACAGTTCCTGGCTTTTAGGAACATTTCCCTCTTCCCTGGCTTTATTTCGCTGTTTCGGGGTAGCTTCTTCGGTTTTACTTGGATCTTTTTGTGGCATTTGCGTGCTTTATGCTTAAAGTTTTTATTTTGCAGTCAAGAACCAACAGTTCCAGCCCTCAGAAGGTGATAAAGATTTCCACCCAATGTATTGATAAACTCTGCTATGTAAATGGACATGATATCAAAAACCATTCCGAGAAACAGGAAGCCTACGGCAATTTTCATGGGAAAACCGATAAGCAGGACATTCATCTGAGGAGCTGCCCTGGAAATGAGGGCCAGGCCGAGATTTACAAGAAATACAACTGTGATGATGGGAGCGGCAATTTTAATAGCCAAGACAAAAATTTGACCTGAGAAATAAATAACCTGGCTGGTTAATTCTGGGGTTGCCATAAAAGCACCTGGAGGAACAAGATCAAAGCTCTGAGTCAGGCCGTGCAGAAGATATAGATGGCCGTTAAGGGAAAGAAAGATAAGCATGGAAGTCATGTATAAGAGATGAGCAGTTACAGCCTCTGACACCCCGGTTAGAGGATCTACAACGTTGACCATGGCAAATCCCATCTGAAAGCCTATTATTTGTCCTCCTGTCTGGACTGCGGCGATCAGGAAGCGGACTACCAGCCCCAGTACAAGACCTAATAAAATTTCTCCAAACAACCATACCATTATCTGAAATGGATGATCTGGATAGTAAGAACCTTCAAAGGATAGATGCGGCCACAGACCCAGTGACAGGACAATACACAGGGCAGCTTTAACAGTTTTGGGGATGAGTTGTCCGCCAAAAAATGGCAGAAGAAAAACCACCAGACTTATTCTAAAGAGGGTAAGCAAAAAGCTTAGTATTGTTGACGGATTAAAGTTGTAGATGTCCATGGACATGACTTTAGCAAGAGTTGAGCCATGGATGTTTTGTGGTGCAGACACGAAGTCCGGGGTGATGGAATCAAAAAGAAAAGAAAAAGTTGTGAACTTGAACTAAACAGACAGTTTTGCCCCCATCAAAAGGGCTTGTGTCAGATCAAGTATGAACTTACTACAAAATAACTATAGTAATCGACTAAGCGGCTTTAACTGGTTCAGGGATTCAGACATCGAAATCCAAATAATAAGCACAGGCAAAGAATTGAATAGTTGAAAAAAAGATTAGATTTAAATCAGTTGAGTATATATTTTTCAGGGTTAACAGGGGCATTGTTCAGTCTTACTTCATAATGAAGGTGAGGACCTGTGCTTCTGCCAGTATTTCCAACGTAGCCAATAAGTTGGCCACGGGAAATTTTTTGTTTTTTTTGAGCTACATATTTTTGCAGATGGGCATATCTGGTAGTTATTCCTCTACCGTGATCAATAATAAGAGTAACCCCGTAGGC
>JBHEPK010000094.1:4153-7412 GCA_046260325.1 Desulfonatronovibrio sp. | reverse complement strand
CTCCACAAAAGGAATTTTTCCTGTGCCCATCCCGAGATGATCATCAATATCACCAAAGTTATCATGAAGGTGAAGATGTTTTAAGTACGGGGCCAAGCTTTGCAGCCAGTATCCAAGATCTTCGTTCTTTTTGCCCTGACCAAAGCTGAACCAGTGCCCCAGATCAAAGCAAAATCCTACTTTGCCATGCAGTTCATTAATAAGATCTTTTATAAAAATGGGGTCCTGCTCATAAACATTTTCCAGATATACCGGGACATCTTTGGATAGTTCAAGAACATTGTTCAAAGTGGAGGCTGAATTGTTCAGCCATCTTGAGTAGTCATCATCAGCACCAGGACGATAGCCGGAATGAATTATGAAATGAGATGGGTGATATTTTCTGGCCAGATTAAATGCCTCAGCAAGCCTTTTTTCACTGGCATGGCGAACGTATTTGTCTAAACTTCCAGGATTAAGGTCCATAAAAGGCATATGTACAGAAACTTTTAATTCCTTGTCCTGAAAAATTTTTGCTTTTTCAGTGTGCCATTTACTTGAAAGTTCATCTATACACAGGCAGTCAAGACCTAATTCCGGACATATTTTATTTTGAAAAAAAAATTTCTGATATTCTGGGTGGCTGACTGTAAACTTTAAAGGGAGATTTACAAAAAAACTGGTCATATTCTATAACTATTCCTGATGAAAGGGGATTTCACGGCAAAGAACTTGTTATTATGCCTTGATCCAGCTATATAACAATATGAGAAAGGGGAAAGGTTTCAGCATAAATTTCGTTTCCATTGCTGTCCTTCGCCACTACACGTAGAGCAAATGCACTATCTTCATTCACTGTCTCTGGAAGATTGAAGGACACGTCCACATTTTTGAACCTGGAAATAGCAAAATCAAGGTCATCATCTTCAAGTCCCAGGTCAACTTCCAGCCCGTCCTGCCTTATGATAGAAAGATAAATCCTGCCAGATACAGTCCCTTCAGTTTGAAGGTTATTGATTTCAAACTGCAGCCCCATTCCACCACCTGTAAATCTGGCCTGCAAGTTGGATATACTCACAACCCCCATATCCACCAGCCCAAACATCTCAGACAGATCAACCATTGACTCGGGCTCATCCTTCTGTCTTGAACCTGCCAGCAGGGAACTCTGATCAAGTTCGTTATAACTTTTAAGCATTTTTTCTACATTTTGCAGCCTCTGCAACTCGCGCCTGGCATCACTGAGCATTTCCTCTTTTTTCTCATTACTCCTTGATATAGCCGCATTTTCTTCGTACAGAACATAGGCGACATAACCGCCTGCAATGGATGAACAAAATAAAAAAATAAAAGCAATAACAAAGAATTTCAACCAGAAAGGCCTCAGACGAAACCTTCTAACGGATGTATCGTCGCGCATAAGTATTATATTATACTTGGTACTTCTCACCTGACCTCACTCCAGGATTCGGAAGTTATCAGCCATTCATCACCATGGGGCTCCATAACCAGAGTTTTACGTCCATAATCAGAATACCCTGTTGCTGAAGCATAATCTTGAAAGAAATCCACTCTGAAATCCTGATCAGTAAAAGCAATATTAATTTTATCCAGATCAATGACCGCAGGCAATGATCCTTTGCCCCAGATATCACGCTTATGCTCCAGGATACTATCTTTACCCTTCAGATCGCCTTGAACTGCATCCCTATCATAAAAACTGCCGTATTTATTGATATCAGCTTCAAACCAGGCCTTTTGCCAGCCACTTATAACGGACCTTATTTCCTCTTTCCGGCTAAGCACGTAATCCTGCTCAAGATAGTCCTGGGGGTACGAGCGCCACTCCTCTCCCACTATCCTGAACTGTCCTTCATTGTCCTTTTTCCAGTAAAGCCTTTTTATCCCTGTAGAGTAAAACCCCGGGGCTTTGTACACCTGACCGAAATAACTAACCCAGTATTCCGGACCTTCAAGCACCTTTGGCTCTTCAATAAAAACATCTATCCAGGTATACTGATCAAAAAGTCTTTTCTTATGTGCCTTGAAATTTTTAAAGCTCACTCCTGAACTTTTGGGAAAAAGATCCTGGCTGTAATGATCGAAATAACTGTCTGATCTTACCTTCCAGCCTTTAGCCCAGGCCTTGGTTAAATATGCCACCTTACTGGAATTTTGTGATTCACCTTCAACTGGATCCCAGGTCATATCATTGGTTATGATTACAGGGGTTTTGGCTAAGACAACAATATCTTCCAAAGCCCGCATATATTTCATATCCATTGCCACACACCCTTCAGTATCAAAGGGTACTACTTCGCGTCCACGCCCGTGAATCCAGATACTGTGGCCTGTTCGATCATGAATGCGATCTATAGGGTTGGGATAGTTGAGAGTGAATGCCAGTTCACCATAAAGGTCAAAAGGAAGATTCTGGGAAATCTTTCTTTCAAGAAAATAAATACCTTCAGGAGTTTTGAGGTCTCCTTCAACAAGTTTGGACCCTTGAGCCTGTCCAGTGGTGCACTGCCATGAATATTCTTCGTTGAGTGGACTTCTATTGGAAAAAACAGAAAAATTTTGTTTGCCTTTACTCACTACCAACAAAGTTTCAGGGGCAAAAGAATCACCTACAAGGTGGGGTTCCCATGCACTGGCATAAGAAATTGTCAGCAATAGAAAAAATAATATCAGTCCAAATTTTTCTTTCAAGAATATTTCCTCACCAGTCCAGTTCAATCCTGCCTAAGGGTCCTGTCATAATCATGGAAAATGAATTTCCAAGCTCACCGGGAAACCTCAGGATATAATTATTGTGCCATTGCCGAACATGAGGGAAAAAAACCTGTATTCTACCTAAGGGCTCTTTCACAGGACGAATTTCAATGGGATAAACTTTCTGATCAGCCTCTAAAACAAATATTGACCATAGGGAATCGTTAAATTTGAGCTTGGCTTGTTCGTTTTTTGGGCTGTAAATGGATAAAAAGAACTCGGATTCTTTACCCTCTGCCCTGAAAAGAGTTTTATTGGTGTCTTCCTGTTCCTGTGCCGTCCTGGCAAAAACCTGGGCATTCTTTAGAGAATATGCTTTAAGCCAGTCCTCGCTTTTATATGTAGCGTGAACAATAACTTCTGTTTCAAATCCCGAATGAATGCTGCCAGTCCTGGTCCACTGACGGGTGGTCTCGATATATTGATCTTCCAGTTCAGGCCATAGAAAATTAACCGTTTTGGTATCCCTGCATCCAGGCAGGCACACAAGCAGTACAAGTACTGC
>JBHEPK010000094.1:0-4094 GCA_046260325.1 Desulfonatronovibrio sp. | reverse complement strand
AACCCTGTCCCCTGTTTCAAAGTTAACCATGCCCTCAAGAAAGGCGCTGGTGCCATGGCCTTTGGCCTCTTTCCGAATAATGAAACCAGGAAGAGGATGGCCTTCTAAATATGAGACAACCGTAACAGCGGAAATTAGAGGGTCGGCTCCCAGGGTCATCCCTCCCACACCCTTGATTTTCATTTCTGACTCTATAATAAGATTCAGAATTAACTTTCCAATAAGGTATCCGCCTTGAGGATGAAGAGCTGTCTGCTTGCAGTCAAAATAATACTCGCTTTTCTTCCCTGAAGTAAGGGTGAAATTTCCTTCTTTGTAGGATTTAGTATGCAACAGCCCGGCAAGATTTTTCTTAAGATCTTCATTAATCATTTGCAAACACCCGGCCCATGATAAGGTCTTCGTGTTTAAGATAATAACCTGGATCAAAAAAGTCATCAAGTTCCTGAGAACTTAAAACTGCAGATATTTCTTTATTCTGCCTGATTTTTTCCGGGAAAAAAGTCTTGTTTTCCCAACATTGCATGGCTTCATTCTGAACCAGCTCATAGGCTTTCTGTCTCTGCATACCCTTTTCAATCAACCCCAGCAAAATACGCTGGGAAAAATAAAGACCCATGGACAAATCAAGATTCCTGTCCATATTTGATTCATTAATCTTCAGGTTGGACAAAAGGTTATTGAGCCGAGAGAGCATATAATGAATTAATATTGTAGAATCAGGCATTATCACCCTTTCCACAGAGGAGTGACTGATATCGCGCTCATGCCACAATGCCATATTTTCCATGGCTGCCAGGGCATTGGTTCTGACCAACCTGGAAAGTCCGGTAAGATTCTCAGCGGATATGGGATTCTTTTTGTGGGGCATAGCTGAAGAACCTTTCTGACCCCGGGAAAAACCCTCTTCTACTTCGAGAACTTCTGTTCTCTGAAGATGCCTGAGCTCTACACAAATCCTTTCAATGCCTCCAGCCATTAAGGCCAAAGCAGTGAAATACTCAGCATAACGGTCCCTTTGAATAATCTGGGTGGACACAGGATCAACTTCAAGACCTAATACCCGGCACGTAATTTTTTCCACTTCAGGTTCAAGATGGGCATAAGTACCAACAGCTCCTGAAATTTTTCCAACCCTGATATTTTCCAGAGCTTTTTCCCATCTCTCTTTATGCCTTGAAAATTCAGCAAAAAAACCAGTCATCTTAAGGCCGAAACTTGTTGGCTCCGCGTGAATGCCATGGGTGCGGCCAATAATTAGACGACCCTTTTGTTTTTTGGCCAACTTATGCAATGTATTTAAAACATCTTCCAAAGTATTTAAAATAACCTTTCCTGCCCTGTACAATAAAAGAGCATTGGATGTATCCACTATGTCGGAAGAAGTGCACCCAAGATGGATATAGCGTGATGAAGGACCAACCTTTTCCTCTACTGCAGTAAGAAAAGCTATGACGTCATGCTTCGTTTTTTCCTCAATTTCCAGGATCCTTTCAAGGTCGAAATCCGCATTAGAACTGATATTTTCCATATCCTGGTCAGGTATGACCCCAAGTTCATGCCACGCCTGACAAATGGCCAGCTCAACTTCAAGCCAGGCCCTGAACCTGTTTTCTAAGGTCCAGATATCACCCATTTCTTTTTTGGTATATCTCTCAATCATTGATTAGTTTCCTGTTAAAATTGACTCTGTGAAGGAATGCAGGCAAAGCTGCAAGTCTTATTAAAAAGGCAGCTTAGAAGCTGCCTTTTTAATAGGCTTAATCTGCCTGATTATTTGAAGTTGATGTGGACGAACTGCCTGAGTCAGCCGAAGAACTACTCTCAGCTGGTGCTGATTTCTCCTGGTTCTGTGATTTACCATTGCCATTGCCCGAAGAGTTGTTGCGGCTGCAATAGTCAGTAACATACCAGCCGCTACCCTTAAGCACAAAAGCAGAATTAGAAATCATTCTGGATGAGACTCCACCACAGACTGGACAAACCATCTCGCGGTCTTCGAAACCTTTCTGCCATTCTTCAAAGACCTGCTGGCAGTCGTTACACCTGTACTCATAGATGGGCATTTTATTTCCTCCTTACAGGCGAATTTGAAAAATATATTTAAGCTCCTGGAATTAAGTGTCAATACTCATTTCAAAAAACTCAAACGCACCGATTATAAATTTAAATTATGGCAAGATATTTATGTTACTCTTTGCCTGCAGCCTTTTTGGCTTCTTTGATTCTTTGTTTAAGGCGTTTTTTACGACGTCTTCTGCGGCGATCAATTTCCTTGTGACGTTCAATCTTTTTATGACTTCCCATGTATACTCCTCCTGATTAATCTTGGCTTTAAATTTTTAATATTAATATCAAAGTTTATGCCTTGTCCAGAATTTTATTTACCTGTATCAGCCCTGTGAAATGAAAACTAAATAACACAGCTTAAATATTGATCAACTCGTACTTTCTAAAGCCTAATCCCAGAGATTCTGCATATTCAATAGAATATCGTCCATTAGTCCTTGGATGGATCAATTTGAATTTATCCTCACCAGGTTTGGTCTGGTCAGGCAATTTACTTGGAAAAACTGGCTGGGCCTGATCCACCAGATCCAAGCAGGCCTGATCCAGGGCCACCGGGTCAACTGATGCAAGCACACCTATATCAGGACAAACAGGGGCATCGCTGAATCCTGGACAGTCACAATCAGGGGTAACATTAAAGACAAAATTAATATGCACTGCTTTGTCCTTTTTAAGGCTCATCACAGCTCCCGCATACTCCATCATTCTCTCCAAAAAATCATCAACATCGGTTTTCCAGTTTATCTCCAAGGCTCCGGTCTTGCAGACAAGAAAACAGGAAGCACATCCCACGCACTTCTCAATATCAAGACTGATCTTATCTCCTTCAAGCACTAAAGCTCCAGGGGCGCAAACATCAACGCACATGCCGCAACCTATGCAATGTTCAGGATTTACCTTAGGTCCCAGCCCGCAATGCTGGCGCATTTTCCCCTGTCTTGTAGCACAACCCATGGCCATATTTTTCAAAGCACCGCCAAAACCTGCCAGCTCATGTCCTTTAAAATGGCTGACATTGACTAAGAAGTCGCTCTCCACAATATCACCGGCAAGATAAAACTCCTGAAGCTTCTTTCCGGCAAAGGAAACCACTCTTTCATTGGTACTTTTAAGACCATCAGCGATAATTACCGGTGCTCCCACGACATTGGGGTCAAAACCATGGGCAGCTGCCTGAAGATGATGTGATACAGCTTCTCCGCGATTTCCAATGTACAAAGTGTTTGTATCAGTGAGAAAAGGCTTTGCTCCGGATTTTCGGATATAATCAACAATTGGCTTCAGCCATAATGGTGAAACAAAGCCGGTTGTGCCTCCTTCACCGAAATGTATCTTGACAGCAGTAAGCATTCCAGACTCAAGCATTGAACCTAACTCAACCTGCTTCAGAATTTTTTTTATGCGAAGATCAAAAGGCATCTTGCGTGACGCCCTGAGATTCCAGAAATAAACCTTACTCATAAACACTCCTTAGAAATATTTTTAACAAAAAAAGGGAACAGACACCTGATGCCTGCTCCCCTTTTAACCGATTTTCTCTGAAAAGTCTAAAATCTATAAGTAAAGCTCACTCCTGTGATATGTGTTTTGCCATCCTTGAATTTGCTGTCAAGGACATCCATAGTGCCATCATTATTCGAATCATGCCCATTTATACTTCTGTTGCTAAACCACAAATAAGAATAAGAAAAGTCGAGGCTTGCTTTTTCCCAGTTAAATCCAATACCAGCGTTAATTATATGCCGGTCATTGGTTGGGGTCATATAGTCAGCATACCTGTCTCTATCAGGGATCTGGTCGTAAACATATCCTAAGCGAAGATCAATAAGCTGGCTCAAATCATATTCCATTCCAAACTGAAATCTCCAGACGTCTTTCCATTTTTTATCAATTTCTGTTTCATCACTTCCAGCAACTCCAGTTACCAGTTCTCGCCCGTAGTTGATCTTCAATTTATCATATGTACTCCACAATGTATAAATGGCATCGAGCTCCAGAGTCAATTTTTCATAAGGCCTATATAC
>JBHEPK010000093.1:331-7413 GCA_046260325.1 Desulfonatronovibrio sp. | reverse complement strand
TCGCTCAGATACTGCGTGAATACGATTTTCAGGTAGAGACCAATGAAGATTCACTTCTCGCCCGAATAAGAGGGGGGACAGACGGGTTCATGATCAACAGGCTCCAAATTTTGGGTTATCTGACAATTCACACCAGACAACTGGATATGATTATGCAAAGTCCAGACAAGGTAAGCTATTACTATCAGAAAATTAAGCAAGATATTGAAAAACTCTTTAACAACCCTGCTGTAGAAAAAATCAAGAGCAGCTAAATATGCCAATAATCGCAGTTAATTCAGCTTCATTTTGCAATCTAAATGACATCATAGATCAAATTTCTTCCAAAACATCCTGCCGGATTATTGGAGATGACGATCTTATTCATAAAGCTGCTGAAAATAATCTGAGGCATGATAAAGATGCTCCCCCCAGTCGAATCCCAGCCAGGAAACATCATCCATGATGGACTTTACAAATTCAGGATTTTCTTTTTTGGGATTGGTGTCGTCAAAACGCATGTGACACTTTCCGCCATAATCCCTGACCACTCCAAAATTCAGACATATGGACTTGGCATGTCCAATATGCAGATAGCCGTTGGGTTCAGGTGGGAAACGGGTAATTACCTCGTTGTGTTTCCCGGACTTCAAATCCTCTTCAATAATATCCCTGATAAAATTTGATTTTGTATTATTTTCCATTAGTTAAATCACAGGTTAAAGGTTATTAAATTCAATCTGAAATATTGCTGCTATACATCAACATACTTTTTGACCATTCCCATAAGTTCCTGATTATCTATGGGTTTGGACAGGTAGGCATTCATACCCCTGTCAAAGCATTTTTCCCGACTGTCACTGTCAGCCAGCGCTGTCACAGCTACGATTGGTACATCTTTCAAACCAGAAAATCTGCCTTCGCGGACCATCCTGGTCAGCTCAAATCCATCATGTCCAGGGATCATGATATCCATCAAAATCAGGGAAATATCAGAATTATGTTCCATAATTTCAATGGCTTTATGACCATCAGAAGCAGTCAGCACCTTATAGCCTTTCTTGTCAAGCATACGTTCTATAAGCATCAGATTGATCTTTTCATCCTCAACAACCATAATCTGCCTGTTTTTTGCCTCACGCGTACTATCCTGTACAGCTTCCGGGGGAGCAGAAACCTCCTGTGATCTTTCTAAGGTCGCTGCAAGATAAAACCTGCAGCCCTGGCCATATCTGGAATCAAAACCAATTTTTGCGCCAATGGTCTCAGCGAGCTGTTTACAGACACTGAGACCTACCCCGTAACCACTTTGTCTTTTCTGCTGAGCATCATCTCTGACCCCAAAGGGTTCAAATATATCATCCTTGAGCTCATCAGGTATTCCCAATCCTGTATCAATAACTTCAAAGGATATCTGTATAAACTGTTCTTTCAAGGACGGATCTCTATCTTCATCCCTCTTGACCTTCAATACAACTCCACCCTTTTCGGTAAACTTTATGGCGTTATCCATAAAATTCCAGATTATCTGCCTTATGATGTTAACATCCCCCACACAGGTAGATGGAAGGTCATCAGATACCTCAAGGTCTAAGTGTAAATTTTTATTCTTGGCCATATGCATGAAAAAACCTGTTATCTTGGCCATTTCTTCCATGATATCAAAGGGGCGGCTGTGGATGCACTGTATACCCTTCTGCAGGCTGGACAGTTCTAAAATCTTGTTAATGGAGACTAAGAGCTGCCTGGAAGAATCAAGAGCCATCTGAATATATTCTTTTTCAGAAGGCCTGAGCTCTGCTTCGGTCATGGTCTGGAGAATACTCATTATTCCATTCAAAGGAGTACGCAGTTCATGGCTCATGGCCTCCAAAAACCTGTCTTTGGCTTTATTGGCTGTTTCTGCTTTATTTATGGCTTCTCCTAATTCCTGTTCCATCCTTTTACTATAGGTTATATCTATATGAGTTCCTACTATGCGCTGAGGTTTTCCCTGTTTGTCCCTTTTGACTATTTTTCCTCTGGAAAGTATCCACCTGTCCTGGCCATCTTTGGTTCTGGCCCTGAATTCTATACTGAAGTTTTCACCCTGCTCCATTACAGACCTGAGCTTTTCCTGAACATCGTCAAGATCATCCGGATGAACAACCCTGGTAAAACTGTCATAAGTCATGGGAAGTTCATTAGGCTCGAAGCCAAGCATAGTGTACCATCTCGGACTGAAATAGGCCTTTCCGGTGGGAACGTCCCAGTCCCATAATGCATCTTCCGTAGCCTCCATGGCCAGAGTAAAAAGCTCGTTTGTCTTATGCAGTTCTTTTTCCACGAGCTTTCTTTTATGTCTGTGCCGTAAGAACCAGATTCCATAACCAATATTCTGAGCCACGCGCTCCATGTATTCTAAATCATTGGATGAAAATTCTGTTTTCCTGCCGCCATATATGGTAAGTGCGCCAAATCCTACCCCGGCATGAGCAATGGGAAGAGCAAGGATATATTTCACATCATGGGCATTAAGAACATCCGCCCATGGTGCTGTGGAGAGATCATTTACAGGGTTCTGAACAAAAATTGTTTTACCGGTTCTAATGGCAGTCCCTGTGGGACCCTGACCATTGGGACCTTCTCCCCAGGACAGTTTAAGACTATTTACTGCTTCCTTTTCTTCACCACTTACAGCGACAATTTTTACACTACTCTGGGGATCCATCTCAGCATAACCCACGAGAACCATACATGAACCAAGACTGGATGAAATAATCTCACAAACATCATTGAGCATATCCTGTTCATTATTGGCCTTGATGATTACCTCGCCGCATTTGTTCAAGGCCTGCAGCAACCAGTTAGTATGCCTGAGCTGCTTTTCAAGGCCGGCCAAACGTGACACCCTGAAGTTGAGCTGAGCACCCAGGTTCTGATTCATGACCCTGAGTTCGCTGATCTTGGCCAAATACTCAAGCTGGGAAATGATATGTACTTTGTCAGAGGGAAATTCAAGAATGCCGTCAGATTCTAATATTTCAGCATCCAGAATCTGTTCATCTCTTTCAGCAGCATCCTTGGCAACAACTGCCAGGATAGAAACCCCCTGTTCTTTGGAAAAAGATTTCAGATGTTTGCCCATAGATTTATAGTCTACGCCACTGCAGCCTGTTTCAACAACAAAAATATTTATCTCACCCTTGAAATCCATTTTTTCGGAAAACTTAAAAATATCTCCTGCGTTAATATCCATATGAGGCAGGAGGTCGGTAAGATCACATTTAATGCGATTTGCAATTCCCTTATCACTTGTAAGCAGGTAAACTTCAGGCATAATTATTTCTCATCAGTACAGAGTATGGTGTTTAAAATTTTATACATTAACAAAAATATTGATAAGCTCATCATTGGTATATTGCAACTCCTGCTCAAGATCATTTTTTTGCGAACATTGCCTTTAAGACTGAACTTTTCAGCTGAGTCGTCCTGTTTCGCCCGGAACAACTGGCTCAAGTACAGTCAAGAATAAAAATCCACTCCTTTTCTTTTATAATATACGCTGAGCCTTAGATCAAGCAAATCAATCGAACACTTTCTGCAGCCTGTACCGGAGATGGGTAAAGCGCCTGCCTGCTCCCTGATTTCTGATACCTATTCCCATGGCCTTCTGGGAACCAATAATAACCGCCAGTTTCCTGGCTCTGGTAAGTCCTGTATATATTAAATTCCTCTGCAAAAGCATATAATGCTGGGTGACCACAGGCATAACCACAGCAGGGTATTCACTGCCCTGAGATTTATGAACACTTACAGCATATGCCAGAGTCAACTCATCGATCTCGTCTAAGTCGTAGATTACTTTTCTGCCTTCAAAATCAACAACTATTTCTGCGTCTTCGGAATCAAAACCCTTGATCCAGCCCAGATCTCCATTAAAAACTTCCTTTTCATAATTATTGCGCATCTGCAAAACCCTGTCTCCTACCCGGAAAGACCTGTATCCCCGGACAATTGTATCTTCACCGGGATTGAGCTTATCCTGAAGAACTCTGTTAAGTTCCTGAGTTCCTACTTCACCTTTATGCATAGGTGTCAGGACCTGAATATCACGCAGAGGATCAAGACCATATACACTGGGAATACGGTCACATACCATGTAGGTGATAAGCTCTTTTATCCTGGCAAGATCTTCCTGCACAACCCAGAAAAAATCAGCCTGCGGGGGCTCTTTGGAAGAACTCTCAGGAAATCTGCCGATATTAATTTTGTGGGCATTTACAACAATGGAACTTTCCCGGGCCTGCCTGAAAATATTGGTAAGTCTTGAACTGGGAAGGGTTTCGCTGCTTAAGATATCATTAAGTACATCGCCTGGACCTACCGCGGGAAGCTGATTCACATCTCCAACAAGAATAAGCCGACAGGTAACAGGCAACGCACGAAGCAAATGATTCATCAACTGCGCATCCAGCATGGATGCTTCATCCACTATGGCTGCATCAGCCTTGAGCTTGTTTTCTTCATTATGGTCAAATCCTCCTGCAGGGTTGTATTTGAGCATACGGTGAATAGTTCCTGCTTCAGCGTCTGTGGCCTGGGAAAGTCTTTTGGCTGCACGACCGGTTGGCGCTGCCAGTTTGACCTTGAGGCCCAGTTCTTTAAGAGTACGGACTATCATTCTGGTAATGGTTGTCTTACCTGTACCTGGTCCCCCTGTGATAACATATGCCTTGTTCAGACATGAATCCATTACAGCCTGTTTCTGCTCCATTGTCAGACTGATTCTGTCATCTTCTTCCAGATCTGCAATTTTGGTTTTGATTTTCTTTTCTGAAAGTCCTGAGGGGTGTTTGGTCAAGCCCCAGAGGCGCTGAGCAATTTCATTTTCTACCCTGTAAAACAAATTAAGATATACTGCCTTTTGAACTCCCTGTTCAGGCAGATCTTCAATGACTATTTTTCTGGCTTCAGAAAGGGAATCAAGGGCTGAATCCACAATCTCAGGATCAACCCCCTCAAGGGCTTCCAATACTTTGTGAACAAGTTCCCGGGCAGGATAAAACAGATGTCCTTTTTCACTTAACTGGAAAAGGATATATATAACAGCAGCCTGAAGCCTTTGTGGACTGTCAGGAGGCATGCCCATCTTTAATGCCATTTTATCGGCAGTCTTAAAGCCGACTCCACGGATATCATAAACTAAGCTGTAAGGATTATCTGTAATAACTGATACTGATTCGCTGCCGTATTTTTTATAAATCCTGCCGGCAAATGTTGTGGGTATCTGGTGGGTTTGAAGAAAAAGCATAAGTGTCCGGATTTCTCTCTGCCCTTCCCAGGAACTTATTATCTTCTCCAATTTCTTGGGACCAAGCCCGTCAATCTTTAAAAGTTTATCAGGATCATTTTCCAGGATATCAAGGACATCTTTCCCGAACTTTTTGACCATTTTTTCAGCCATGACAGGCCCAACACCCTTGATCATGCCTGAACCAAGATATCTTTTGATGCCGTTTACTGTTGCTGGAAAAATCTGCTCAAATTCAGACACAATAAACTGCCGGCCATACTTGGGGTGCTCTTTCCACTGACCTTTCAGGGAAAGCATCTCACCTGGAACAAGCTTACCCATAGTCCCGCAGACAGTAACCAGTCCGGGTTCCTCCTGAGCAGTCACCCTGACTACGGCATAACCGTTTTCCTCATTATGATATACTAAATTGGTAACTTCAGCTTTGAGAAGATTCATCTTAATATAAAAAAATTTAAGTTGCTGTTAAACCCAGTTTGTATGATTCCAGAATTTTTACTCCAAATCATTGATATTTTCAATTATAATCTTGACGCAAAGTTCCTGCCCGTGAAACAGACAGGATCTCAACGAAACTACGTTGCCTGTGAACGCGTTTAAACTTGCGTGCATCCCGCGGGCAAATCTTTTTTTTTGCAATAAGAGAGCATGGTGGCTTAACAGCGTGTTGAAAAAGTCCTTACTCCACTAATTGCCTAATTTCTGGTGGCAATAAAAATTCCTGAAAAAATCATTACTCCACTCAACGCATGAAACCAGCCCACAGGTTCGCCCAGAAAAATATACGCTGCTGTCCCGCTGAAAAGAGGCATAGAGTAATATATTATACCTGCCTTTGAAGGCCCCATAGCCTCAATGGCTTTGGACCACAGGAAAAAGGAAATCAGCGATGCTCCAAGTCCAATATATAAGACTGAATATACAATATCTTTTGATATCTGGGGTAAACCCTTGAACATTATTTCTAAGCCAGCCAAAGGCATAAGCATCATAAGACCAAGACAGAAGATGGATGTAAGGAATACACTCTGGGATATTTCCAGAGGTTTCTTACGCACAAGTATGCTGTACCCCCCGAAAATCATCGCAGCCAGGACCATCCATAAATCACCTTTTGCAAAGGACAGATCAGTAAGCATGGAAAGTTCAGCTCTGGTTATCAACAGCACAACCCCGGAAACAGCGAGGACAAGACCTGCAATCCTTGCCTTTGTAATGAGCTCCCCCAAAAAAATGCGGGCAAAGATTATAATAAAAATCGGGGTGGAAGTTGCTATCAGGGAAAGGTTCAGGGCAGTTGATGTGCTGGCTGCCACATAGATGAGGGTATTAAAGACTGTAATTCCCAGAAAGGCAGTAGGCAGGAGATAACTTAGATTGTTCACGACCACTTTTTTTTCCTTCCAGACAGTCCCTGCTGTGATAGACAGCAGAGCCAGACAGGCCACGAACCACCTTAAAAAGGCCAGAGTTGCAGGATTTATCGTCTCATTAAGACCTCTTGCAACAATAAAATTCCCCGACCAGATCATGGTTGCTCCCAGAGCAAAAACAACCCCCGCCCTTTTATCTGTCATTACATCTTTTCCTCGCAGCTCACTGCGCACAGCTTTCCGCACATGGAGCAGCCTTTCTTATCTTCAGTAACTATCAGCCTCTCCCTGACCAGATCCTTGTCCAGAGAATTATTAATTATTCCTTCCCAGTCCAGATTCTGTCTGCACCTGGATATCTCCTGATCACGCTGCCATGCTCCTGCCACTCCCTTTTCAAGGTCAGCAATATGCGCTGCTACGCGGGCTGCCAT
>JBHEPK010000093.1:0-294 GCA_046260325.1 Desulfonatronovibrio sp. | reverse complement strand
GGCAATAGCCCCGCCAATGGCTGAAGTGATATGATCATATCCAGCGCAGATATCTGAAGGCAAAGGCCCCAGCACATAAAAAGGGGCATTATTGCACAGACGCTTCTGAAGCATAATCTGGGCTTTTATCTGACCTAAGGGAACATGGCCCGGACCTTCGATCATGGTCTGCACCCCTCTAAGCTGAGCTCTCTTGGATAGCTGGGCCAATATCATAAGTTCTTCAATCTGGGCCGGATCCATGGCATCTGCAATGCATCCCGGCCTGAAACCATCACCAAGACTCAATGTAAC
>JBHEPK010000092.1:0-7478 GCA_046260325.1 Desulfonatronovibrio sp. | reverse complement strand
CTTCCCATGATCTGGTTTTTGTGGGCTGGCTCTATTTTCTGGAGAAGTCAACCAGGCAAAGGGATATCAGTGAAAGAGAGCTGACCTGGCAGATTGAACAGGCCATAAAGACTCTGAAGCTCCAGGATCCTGTAACCACCACCGCCGCCTTGGACAGGCTCCTTCAATATCGCCTTATCCGCGGGTCCATCACTGAATCAAATACCCATTCCTTTTGTCTGACCAGGCTTGGGCGCGGCCTGGCCGAAGATATCATGGCTGAGGTCAATCTTGAAAGCGATGAATTGTCCACCCATATCAACCATGCTTACAGCATCCTCAGCCGCCATATTACCGAAGGCAATCAGGAAGATCTGGCCGGGTTTATCCGGCATGTGTTTTTAAGCTCTGTGGTAGAAAGCATTGAATACAAGCTGCAAAGTATTGAAGAATCCATTCTGGAGCAGGAAAAAACAGTTAAAGAACTTGGCAGCGGTCAGGATGACCAGGCCTTTGAACTGGCAGTGGACACCATTAAAACAAGCAGACAGTATCTGGAAGAATTGCTGCAGACACTGCAGACGGGTTCCCCGTATTATCCTTTATATGACCTGTTTTATCAGTGCAGGGACAAGACATCTCTTGCCCACCTGAAAAATGATGTGGAACTCTGTCTTGATTTTCTGGACGGACTGAGAAGGCGCATAGAGCAGATGCTTGCTCATATCATCAATTTCATTCATGAGTGTGTTTCCTATCAAAGCATGATCGGATCTCTTTCCTATCGGGACAGGCTTTGCCGCAAACAGCAGGACATCCTCAACCTGGCCCTGCAGGTTGATCTGCGCCTGCCCCTGGTTCAGGAGAAATATCAGCCTGTCATCAGCATGAACTGGAGCAGACAGGAGCAGAAAAAATCAGTTGAGCTGAACCTGACCAAGCTCCAGGCCCTGGAAGAGTTTGTGCCTGAGGAAGTAAAGACCAGGGAAGTGCCGTGGAAAAAGCAGTTTTTATCCCTGGCCCGTGATTTCTGGAGCCAGGCCGGTGATGAGGGCATTGAGCTGGGAGGGTGGATAAGGCGGCTTTTGGATGGTGTTTCAGTTGAACACTCAGAAATGATTATGGGGCTGTGGCTGCTCATTCAGGATATGCCGGAGTGGTCGCCTGGAGTGCGCATAAAAAAGATGCAGAATCAGCCCTGGTTGGATATGGGCAGTTTTTATCTGGAGCCGGTAAAATTGTGTCCGGTACAAGAATTGACTTAGGAACCAAAGGAATATTGATCCATGCTTGAAGAATACCTTGATCTTGATATGGGTATTTTTCTGGAAAATGATAATCTGTCCAGAAAAATAATCCACAGACTGCAATCAGGGCAGAATATTGATGCCTACCTGATAACTGAATACAGATTTCTGGAGGAATACTATGACAACTGGGCGTCATTTTTCGCTTTTCTGGGATATCGTCTGGAAAGATTCTCCCAGGGCGGTGAAGTCTTTTATTACCTGAAGCCGGTATCTTCCCAGGTCAAGATGGTCTCCATGCGCAGAGGGGCTTCTTTTCTGGGGCTTTTTCTCTGCAGTCATTTTCTGTCTTCAGGCATTGAAGGCAAGGATGAAGTGGGGGCTTCAGAACTGGTCAGCCGCTTGGAAAACAGTTTTGATTTTAATCAGCTCATCAGGGTTTTTAATCCCCAGCAGGGAAAAACCCTGAGAAAGAGGCAGCAAAGCAGTAAACAATTAGAAAAATTGCAAGGATGGATAATTACCAATCTGAGAGAATTGCACAGGTTCAGGTTTATAGAACTGTCCCCATCGGTCAAGGCTGATTTTGAAAGAATGAAGGTGCTGCGTCTTCCCGGTCTGACCCGATTCTGGGAGCCTGCCAGGAGAAGCCTTGATCTGGAATATGACGGCCGGGATGATCCGGGTGAAACCATTAAAGCCCTGTGGACCAGGATAGACTGGGATGAGCCCCAAGACCAGCCTGACTGATCAAAACTTTTTCAAAAGACTGTTAAAGGGGAATTGCCGAGATAATAATGAATATGAAACATAAGATACCGGGTATTTTTGTTCCGGACGATATGGTGGCTACCGGCCTGCTGCTGGTGGGGTACAAGCTCTTTCCAGCCGCCAGCATAGACCTGCATTCCAGGATGACGGTTTTGTCCGGCAACAATGCAGTGGGCAAAACCACTATTCTGGATGCGGTCCAGACCATCCTGGTCTGTCACCAGCACTATATAAATCTCAATGTGGCCACTGGCCAGTTTGATCGTTCCCTGTCCGGTCAGCTGAGCGGGCGGGTAGGCTGGGCCGTGCTTTCTGTTTCAGGGCATAGTGAGGTTACAGCTCTGGGAGTGCGCCTCCATGCCCGGGCCACTTCGGAAGGCCTTGATCTTAATCCCTTTGTCATCACCGGGGTTGAGCCGGGCTTAGATATGTTTATTGACCGGGATCAGTCCCTGATTACTCCGGATTTTCAGACCCTGAAAAAAAATATCCTCAAGCTGGATATTCAGGCTCAGGTCAATGATTTTTCCAGTGTGGACGAATACCACCGCTATCTGTTTGCCCAGGGCCTTTTGCCTGTGACCATGGACAGACAGGGAAAAAAGAAATTCGCCACCTTGTGGAGTCAGGTGACACGGCCAAAGTTAGACAGGCTGGGAATCTTTCTCAAGGAGATGCTCTGTCCTGATCCTTCCCAGGGAATAAAGTTTTCCGATGTGGAAAAGCTTATGCGTGACAGACGCAGTCTCAGCAATCAAATAAAGGCCATCAAGGTCTTTCGGGAAACCAGGACTGAACTGGAGGAGCACAGAGCCAATCTGGACCGCAACCGGTACCTTTATCTGTCCACAGAACTGGGCATGATGCGGATGAGAACAGATTCCCTGAACCAGAAGACTGAAAAAGAAAAACAGCGCGAAACTCTGACTGTTCAAGAACTGGGGGAAATAGAAAAAACACTTGAACAATTGGACGCGGACAAGGCCGGAATCAACGCGGAAAGGGATAAGTATCTGGGACGCCAGACCGAACTTTCCAGACAGCAGCGTCATTATGAGGATTATACTGTTTTTGTTCAGGAGAAGAAAAGGCTTAAAGGGTTGCTGGATGATCTGGCTCAAAGCAGTGCAGGCAAAAAAGAATGCCAGGAGTCGCTGTTATCTGAAATTAACCGGAACAAAAGCATAGTTTCCGAGCAGGAATCAGGCCTTGCAGCTGTAAAGGAGAGGCTTAAATACCTTAAGATTGACAAGGATAAATATGAAAGTCTGCAGGCTAAGCTTGGTCAATCAGAAAAAAAGACCGGGAAAAAAATAAAATCCTGGGCTGATCTGCATGAGGCCTGGATAAACAGCCAGAAGGAAAAAGCCAGACTGGACAGTCTGCCTGTTCTTAAAGACAGACTTAAAGAGCTGGAAAAAAGAGTTGCTCTGCGCCGACAGGCAAAAGATCTAATTGCCTGGTTCCGGCAGAATTACCCGGATATAAGCGCCTTGTCTGATGAAAACAGAGAAGAATTTGATGCGGTTATCAAGGACTGGGAGAACCTTGATTTTGAGACCCCCATGGCTGAAGTGGGCACGCGGCTGGAAAAGATTTCCACACAGATCAGGAAGCTGGAAAAAGGACGGCCAGGGCTGCCGGAAGCCCTGAACAAATACGTTGATTCCGGCCAGGTTGATCTCATGGCAGCAAAATATGAGCATCTGGATAAGGAAAAGGCGGCCCTGGTTCAGACCGGGCTTGGTCCTTTTGCCAAAGGAGTGGTGGTGGATGATCTGGATAAACTGGCTGGACTTGATCTCGGAGATGAAGAATTTCTGCTGGTTAACCAGGCTGTTGATCCGGAAACTCTCAGAATTTTTGATAGCGCTTCAGGCACTGTTGCGGGCAGGGCGATTTTTACTGGTATTCTCCGGCCTCACCGGTGTGGCTTGGAGCTCAGGCCAGGGCCAGGGAGCTGGCCCGCCTGGTACGCCATAAGGAATCCCTGACCAGCCGGCTGGAAGAAATCAGAAATGAACGTCTGAAAAATACCCATAGACTGAACCGGGCCAGAGAGCTGACCGGACTGTGGTCCGGGCTGGAAGATAAGTCCTGTCAAAAAGAATTTGAGCTTTTAAAAACAGAAATATCCTTCCTGCAAAAACAGGCTTCGGCAATCCAGGAGAAATATATTTATCTCAGTGCCCTTACCGGCAAAAAGGATCATTTTGATCTTGAAGATGCACCTGTCTTATTTGAAAAGACCCGTAAGACAGCCCGGGAAATAGAATCCCGTCTAATGGATCTGAAGAAGAAACTCTCTAATCAGGAAAAAGATCTGGAGAAGAACAGCCTCGAATTGTCAAAGCTTGACCGGGAATATGCTCAAGGCGATAAAAAACTTACCAGGATACTGGTCAACGTGGAAAACCTGGAAAAAGAAGAACCCATGGATGTTCTTCTGGGCAAGATTGATTTTTCCAGGGCCGTGGATCTTAAGGAAAAGATATCGTCTCTGGGCCAGCAGCTCAAGTCCATTGATAAGAACCGGGATAAACTTATCCATGACCGGGGAGATAAAAGCAGGTTTTTAAACCAGATACAATATTCTCTGGATGAGTATGAAAAGGACATTCAGGCCTGCCGCGAGACCCAGGAGAAAAGACTTGCCCAGTGGGAGCATTATTATCCGGGTAGAGAGCCTGAATACAGGTCCGGCAGTTTTACAAAGGATGACAGCAGCATGCTTAAATCCCGGTGGATTCAGACCGAACAGTATCTGGACAAGCTCATCAACGAGATAAGCGCTGAACACTCTCTGCAGCTTCCACGTGACGCTTCTGCTGAAATCAGGGTGGATCTTATTCTCAATAATATAATCCCTCCGTCTCTCGAGCTGGACCGGGTTGAAGAACAGTTTCAGCGCCTGCAAAGAGAACTTGGGGAGATAGAGTCCAGGATCAGAAGTTATGTCCAGGATATCAGACAGAAGGTGGATCAGGAGATTGCCAAGCTTAAAAGAAGGCTGGACAAGGTCAATACTATCCTGGCTGATATCAGGTTCGGCCGCATCAGTCAGGTAAAAATCGATTTAAAGTATCTGCCTCCATATGAAGGTCTGAAAAAACTTAGAGGTGACAAGCTCACCCTGCTGAACTTTGAAAACAAGACCACTCTGGAGGAATTTGTTCAGGAACTGATCAAGAATATCTTCAGGCACGCTCAGGTTAGAGTCAGCGAGGAACAGATCGCTGATTACCGAACCTATATTGATCTTAGCTGGTCCATAACCGATCTGGACGGCGAGGTCAGGCAAAAAGGATTTTCCGGAGGGGAAACTCTGGGGATCAACCTGGCCATTTGTCTGGGGCTGTTATTTCATTGGGGCGGGGAATCAGGACGGACCCAGCGCGGTCTGCTGATAATGGCCCTGGATGAGGCTGAAAGGTTAGATGAACAGGCTGTCAATACTGTGCGTGAACTTCTAAACAGGGTGGAGTGCCAGCTTCTGGTGGCTCTGCCCAGGACCATGCGCGTTCCCCATACTCTTTGTCACATGCTCACGCCTCTGCCTGAAGGGGTTACTCATGTGTCTGTTTATCACAAGGGTTAGCAGCTTGTTGAAAAAGTCCTTATCCAGCAGACTGTTCATGACATAGTGAACAGACACAGGGGTTTTAAGTAGATGGGCAATGACTCTTTGAAAAAATGTCTGGCCTGGCAGGAGTTGATAAAATCCGGTGAGGTCAGGTTCCGCAGGTCTTTTGAACCTCTGATCAGCGCTGGTATAGCCAGGCTTCATGGTTATACTGTTGTACTGCAGGAGCCTGAAGAACTGTCCGCGATTATTGATGCCCAGTGCGCAGGGGTAATAAAAGCAAGGGATGAGGCCCTTAAGGCAGCTCACCTTCTGGGAATGGACATAAATATTTCCTCCAGTCCTGAACAGGCTTTGACTCTTCTGCGCTGCCTGAAAAAAATCTCAGAAGACAACGCAGATCCTCTTCATGTCCAGGCCCTCAGTGCCAGGCTTTTTGATGACTCCAAGCATATCCAGCGCACCCCGGTTCTTAAGAGAATCTTTGCCGAATGGTCCCGGGGCAGGTATCTTCGGGGTGAACTAAGGCTTAAAACCGGGGTGGATATTTTTCATAAGCCAGGCGGACTGAACCTGAGGCTTACAAGTGAAGCCCTGGGGCAGGTCTGCATCCCGGCTAATAAGGCAGGCCGGGTTGGTGATTTCGACCTTGGCCGCATTGATTTTGTGCTGACTACGGAGAATCTTGCTCCTTTTTTTGAGCTGCGCTTGGAAAAAGGGGTGGTGATATTTTGTCCTGGATATGCCACCGCTCTTCCCGGCCTCTGGCTGGAAAATATGCCTGAATCATGTACCTGGGTGCATTTTGGAGACTTTGATCCGGACGGATTGTTTATCTTTGAACAATTATCAAGGCGCTGCATGCGAAAGGGCAGGTTTATTCCTGAAATCTCACAGCTTGAAAAGATTAAGGACGATTTGCCGGGGTGGCAGGGAGCCAGAGGATTTGAGCCGGAAAAGTATGAGCTTGACAGCTCTAAGGAACTGGCCCGCTGGGGAGAGAAGAATAAAGTTTTTGCTGAACAGGAGCAGGTACTGCGGATTCTTGGCCAGCAGGGTCTTCTTTGCTGACAGGCTTGCCCCAAATCAAAGCTTGCAGGCATGCCTGTTCTTAACTGGGCGGATGAACATGTAAAAATCAGATTTTCTGTTCAACCTTTTCAAAGCATGGGATGCAGTATACCTGGCCGTCAAAACGTCTGGTCCTGGACTCCATGGTGGATTCTTTACATTCCTGGCATTCTAAGCTGTCCAGAATTTTGGCCGGTCGCGGAGATGGGGTTTCGATATTATTTATGATGAAGAGCTCACTTAACGGTGCCTCAAAGATGTTTTTTTTGGCTTTTTCCTTGAGCTCTTTTGCCCTGGTTTTTTCCTCATCCGTGGCCTGGCCGGAGAATATTTTTTTGGTCAGGGCTCTCATTTCTTCTCCTTCCTCACCCATGGAGCTGCGTTGAAAAACAGCCCGCAGGGCTTTGCCATCGCTTTTGCGATAAAATGAAAAAGCCACTTTACCGAGGTCCTTGTGGATGAGGTTTCCCTTGCCAAAGGTGCAGCCGGTCAGGACCTGGATGGCGTCCACTCCGCACATGTCTGTTTCAACAACCGTTGTGAGCGGATTCTGGTCGTTATGTCCAAGTTCGGTCAGGCAAAGTTCTGCAGCACGTAGCCCAATCCACAGTCCCGGGCATTCATGACCATGGAAGTCGATTGTTTTGCTGATCTGTTCCTGGGTAAGATTGCAATTCATATGTTTGTATCTCCTTTGAATAATTTCAGGGTAAATAAAAATTAAATTTTATCTGTCTCTTGACTTAAATATAGTTTTTATATTTTCCTGGCAATTATAAGATACTGTAATAGCATGTTGAAAAAGTCATTATTAGACAGTCTGTTTA
>JBHEPK010000091.1:289-7600 GCA_046260325.1 Desulfonatronovibrio sp. | reverse complement strand
ACGATGGAGAGGTTTTCTTTGTAGAAGTGAACGCCCGTAAACAGGGCACTACAATGGAAATGTGCTGTACTCTGGAAAATCTTTTGCCTGAGGATGCTCCTTCTCTCATGGAGCTGGAATATCATGCTGTAACTGAAAATTTTCTTCCAGCTAATAAAGTTGAGATTCAGGATGCCATCAGCGACCTTAACTGGAGAACCTATAATTTCAAAGTAGAGCGTGAGGTGATGACCAGATATTTTTTGCCTGTTGATGAAGATGAACGTGAGCTGTTTCGCCAGGTTAAGAAGAACGGCATTGAGCATAAGATGATTATACTTGAGCATGTGGGACACGGCTGTTCAGTCAAGCCAGGCACATTTCTCGGCAGGGTAGTTGCAGTTTCCAGAAACAGGGAGATCCTTGACCAGGAAATAAAATACGGCAGGCAGTTGCTTGAAGAATCTATAACCAGCATGGAATAAAACAATGAACACAAGGGACAAACTTGACGATTTTTCCAATGAGCTGATTGATTATCTTTATTCTGAATCTGATCAAAAAATAGTGGAGCCTGATGAAGAAGAAAAAGAGAAGGTCAGCCAATTATTGGCAGATTCATTTTCTCACAACCTCACAGGTAATATTGTTGAATTATTCAAAATTTTTAAAGAATTCAGAAATAAAAACGGCCTTTCTCCTGAGTCTTTTGATATTTCCAGAACTCAACTTGAAGAGCTTGCAGTAAAGCATCAGGAAATTGATGAGCACAAAGTCAGCATTGGGGGAAGGGTGGACAGGGCTTTGCCCATTGTCCAGGAGGCAGAATCAAGGGTTTCTGATTATCTTGAGAAAAAAGATGCCGAGGCTCCAAGCGGAATTGAGCTTTGGGAGCAGATACGTGCCAATCATTTTAGAATCAGGCAGATTCTCGGGATGAATGATAAGGACTGGAATTCTTTTTCCGGTCAGCTCAAATTTGCCATTGAATCACTTGATACCCTTGGCAGAATACTCAACCTCCCGGCCAAAGCCATGGAGGAAGTAAGCAGGGTAACCAGTAATTATCGCATGCGCCTTACGCCCTATTATGCAGGTTTGATTCTCCCGGAGAAAATAAATGATCCGGTCCTGCTTCAGTCAGTTCCAACAGGAGAGATGATTGATAACGCAGGTATTGAAATTCCTCCTGTAGCAGCAGACCACTCTCCTGCCAGGCTTATTGATCAGTTTTATCCAAGGGTGGTGACCATTAAGGCCACAAATATGTGCGCCATGTATTGTACCCATTGTCTGAGAATTGCTCATATAGGTAAAAAAGACAGGATTTACAGTCCTGAAGCTTACCAGGAGGCCTTAGATTATATTAGAAATGATACAAGGATCCGGGATGTGCTTATCACCGGAGGAGATTCTTTCATGTTGCCCAATGAGATGCTGCGCAGGATTCTCAATGAACTGGATTCCATTGAGCATGTGCGCATGAAGCGGCTTGGAACGCGGATTCCAGTGACAACGCCTCAAAGGGTAAACAGTGAACTCCTTGATATTCTTGAAGAGAGTAATGACCACAAACCCTTGCGGGTGGTCACACAAATTAATACTGCCCAGGAAATTACACCTGTATCGAGAGAAGCTTTCAAGCAGATATCCAAAAGAGTCAGTGCAGTGATGAATCAGGCTGTTTTACTCAAGGGGATTAATGACACTAAGGTAAAGATGTGGAAGCTGTGTGAAACCATTCATGAGGCGTATGTCAGGCCCTATTATATTTTTAACTGCAGCTATCGTAATCCTCAGTTCTCACATTTAAGGGTTCCTGTGGAAAAGGGCAGGGACATTGTGGAAAGTATGTACGGGAATATATCCGGAGATGCCATACCAAGGTATATTGCCACTGCTGGAGGCAAGATTCCTTTGCACAGGTCCAATGTTGTTGAAGTTAAGGATAGTAAAATAACCCTGAAAAAGCCATGGAGTGCAGAAGAGGTTTCTTATCCTGACGCTGATCGAGAAATGTATGATAATGAAGAATTTGCTTTTGGGAAGTACAGGAAATAATTGTGAATACTCCAGAAGCATATATGAATGACGTGCCTGCCTTGATTAATTCAATGCAGGAGGAAATGTTTGCTTTTCTGGAAAAGCTGGTGCTTATTCAGAGCGGTACTTACAATAAGGCTGGGGTTGATTTTGTGGCTCAAACCATTTGTGACGCAATAATTGAAATGCCTTTACAGGTTGAAATTATTCCCATGAAAGAATGCGGAAATATGGTCATAGTTAGAACAGAGAGGGCATTTTCCAGGAAATCTATCCTACTGGCCGGTCATATGGATACAGTTTTTCCTGAGAGTACAAACTTTAATTTTTACCGAGAAGATGAATCCAGGGCCTATGGTCCAGGGGTAATGGACATGAAAGGGGGGCTGGTAACAGGCATATTTGCCTTGAAAGTTTTGAATTCCATGGGCCTGTTAAAAGACATGCCTGTAACAATGTTATTCAACTCTGAGGAAGAGATTGGCTCTCCATATTCAAGAAAGCTTATTGAAAAATATGCAGCTGCAAGTAAGGCCGCTTTTGTTCTTGAAGGAGGAGGCATTGAATCTCAGGTGGTAGTGGGTCGTAAAGGTAAGATTGGTTTTGATTTGCTGGTTAGTGGAAAGGCTGGTCATGCCGGGTGCGCCGGCATAGATAAGCCAAGTGCTGTATTGGAGGCCGCATATAAAGTAATCGCCTTAGAAAGACTTAATTCACCGCCAGACATTCTTGTCAATGTTGGTCAGATTCAAGGGGGAATGGGGCCCAACTCTGTTGCTGAAAAAGCGTGTCTCAGTGTTGATGTGCGTTTTGTCAGGTTAGAAGATGAAAGTATCCTTTTAGATAAAATAAAAGCCATTGTTCAAAACAATACAATTCCTGGTACTTCCTCTGCAATCAATATAAAATCCAGTCGTCCTCCCATGAATACGGATGAGAGAATTGAACAGATTTACCAGTTAGCTGCCCGGTCAGCAGAAAAGATAGGTTTACCTATTGGCAGAGAAATCAGGGGAGGGGTGTCAGATGCAAATTTTATAGCTGCCATGGGTGTGCCAGTCCTGGACGGACTCGGCCCTTGCGGGGATATGGATCATAGTGACCAGGAATACATTATAAAAAAGACTATGCTTGAAAGGACAGCTTTATTAGTTCAGTGCATGGTTGATATGCATAGGCAATGTGCTGAATAATTACGGGCAGTTACCAGGATTTTAAAAAATCTTCCAATTGCTGACGTTTGAAATTTTTGAACAGCCTTCCTGATAAGGACTTTTTCACACTGTTATGTTGAAAAAATTTGTCTGATTCGTTCATCAACTCTCTGGGGGCGTCCTGTTTCAGGATTGATGGGACACCAGATAGTTTTCGCTCTGGCAAGAAGTTTATTATCCTTTTCCCTTAAAATTTCCGTATTACGTTCAAAGCTAAGCCTTTTAGCCTGACCGATCCATGTTCTGGCAATAATTTCTTCGTCTTCCATGGCTGGAGCTTTATAGTCGATTTCATGACGCAAGACCACCCACATGATATTTTTCTGATCTTCCAAGGATGCAGTGTTTTGCCAGTGAGCCACTGCTGCGTCCTGGACCCAGCGCAGGTATACTATATTGTTGACATGCCCCAGTTCATCAATGTCACTGGGAAGAACTCTAATCTTGATCTCATATTCCTGATTTTCATTCATGTTTTTATCCAAAAGCTCTGGCCCTGGCCTTCAAAGCCTGTTCATCCTTGCCCTGGGCCTGTAAAGTTTCTGCAAGATCAGTCCAGAATAAAGCAACATCGGGTCTTAAAGCTACACTCTGTCTTCCCAGGGATTCTGCAATTTGTGGATCGTCTCCGCTTTCAAGGTAAACCCTGGCCATGAGATTCAGGGAAAAAGCATCTCTGGGATTATTTATAAGGGCTTGATGCAGAAATTCCCGGGCTTCTTCCTTGCTTCCTCTTTTCCAGTTAAGTCTTGCTAAATGTCTTGGAGCCATGTTCAGGCCCATTTCAGTTTGCCTGGCCTGGTTATAATACTTTTCTGCTCTATCAAACTTTTTTGAATTTTCTGCCAATTGACCAAGCCTGAAAAGGCTGAATGCATGTTTATCGTCTATTTCAAGACATTTTTTAAAGCCCTTGTGAGCATCATCAATGTCTCCCTGTTTAAGACAGACACAGGCAAAATTATACCAGGCCATTATGTTCTCTTGATCCTGTGTAATAATTTCCTGAAAGTGTTTTTTAGCCAGTTCCAACCTCCCGAGTCTGGCATAGCAGATTGCCAGTGAATTGCGGGCAATGGTATTGGCTTCATCTGCACTCAGGGCTGATTTGTATTCTTCCATGGCTGAAAATGTGTCACCCTGGGAAAAAAGCCTGTCCGCGCTTATAGTCAAAGTCAGGGTGTCAAAGGCTGCTACATGAGGAAAGTCAAGGAGTATGGCATGCTCAAGGGCCTTACGGCAATTTTCCAGGGTGTCAATTCTGGAGAAATTGAGACATGGATATTCTGCAATAGCTGCCTGGAAAATAATTTCAAACCGTTCCTTAAGCTCTGCATTAAGTTGTTTTAATATTTCCTGAATTTCGTCAATCCCATCCTGCGCTGTATAGAAAATAATACAGGTTGAACTGTACCTTCCAGATAGAGGAGGGGATTTCATCCGGCGGTTAAGGGATTGTACAATCTCCTGGATCAGGTTTTCGCTTTCAATTCTTTGCCCTGATTTTTTGAAAGTATCCTGTACCTTGAGCATGGCCATTACAAATGACTCAGACTGACTCCTGTTGCGGCTCCAGAGTGAAAGAAAGTCCCTGTATGAATAAAGTCCGGTTAGTATATCTTTTTGAGGTTTTTCTTCGCCACCTATCCCTTCCTTTTCCAGAAGGCTGTCTTTTTCAGACATAAGACTGAGCTTGTCACCGGATTCAATTTTCCATGAAGGGTCATTAAGGTAGAGCACTTCAGCAATGGAAATCCTGTCCTGAACTTCGAGTATTGTCACCTCACCTTTGTGGATGGGTGGGTAATGTCCTAAAGATGTTTTATCAGATTCCTTGAATATCTCGGAGTTGCCATTAAATTTGCTGGACCAGACTCAAAGGAAGATTTTCTGAATTCAGAACCTTTGAGATCATGAGGAAAAAAGGAGGCTCCTCCACTCATGGTTATTGACACCTTTTCTCCGGAAACATCGTACTCAAATACAAGTTCAGAGATTTTCTTTACTATGCTCGAACCCAGTCCATGGCATTTTTGAGAAGATGTCTGAGGCCAGAAAATGGCGAAAGTATCATTATCCAATCTGGCAGGAACAGCCTGTTCAGGAATAATCTCCTGAATATTTTGAGCAATATCTGATAGAATTTTATCTCCAAAGGCAAAACCAAAGGTGTTGTTGACTTTTCGAAATCGATCCAGGTTGAAAATCATGACACAAAAGCAGGCACTATGCTGAGAAGGTCCATTGTCCATTGTTGCACCGGGGCCGGGAGTGATGCTTTCTATTACAGCTTCTATTTCATTTTCAATAAGGCTGATGAATCTTTCTCGGGAATACAAGTTAGTGAGTTCATCGAGCATACATTTTTTGTGCAGAACAATTTTGTCTAAGGCAAGGGACACAATACTGATTAGATGGTCACTTATAGATTCCAGCTTAACCCTGTTAATGCCTTTTGCTAAAAAAACGCCCAGAAATTCATTGTCCATCACTAATGGCAGAAGGGCTCTGTCTTTCTCAATGAGGGGAATGATATCATGGCCCTGCTGCATACCCTTGGGAATTTCTCTGGGGAAATACAGGCAATGCGATGTAAAGGGGATGATTGACGTCAGGGAATTATTAAGGACGGATTCAAACCGGATTAGATCACTTTTATCAAGACTTGTTGGCATACTGATGATTAGTTTTGGTTTTCCAAAATGGTTAGCGGTTGAAAACAAAAGCTTTAAACTATATAAACCTTATTTTACTGTCCAGTACTTAAATTTACAGGTAATTCAGTCTAAAGAAAAAGATAATGGTAAGTATATACCATGTTTCTGATGAACAAAAAATGTGGTTAACAGTTAAAAATAAAGGAGAGAGTTTTTATGGACGTGCTCGAGGCTTTGTTTAATAGAAGAAGTATCAGAAAGTTTACAAATGAGCCTGTATCCAGTGATGATCTGAAAAAAATACTTGAGGCAGGCAGATGGGCTCCCAGCGGGCTGAACAATCAGCCCTGGAGATTTTTAACTATTACATCTGATGATCAGCGCAAAAAACAACTGGAAGATTATACAAAGTATGCACATGTAGTCAGAGCAGCCAATGTTCTGATTGCTGTTTTCTTAGATAAAAAATCCAAATATCATCATGAGAAAGACTGTCAGGGTGCTGGGGCCTGTATTCAGAATATGCTTCTTGCTATTCATGGCCTTGGACTTGGTGGTGTCTGGCTGGGAGAAATCATTAACCAGGAAGAAGATGTTCAGAAGGTTCTTGGGACAGACCAAACAAATTTTGAATTGATGGCGATAATTGCTTTGGGGCATCCTGATGCCTCCGGATCATCTTCAAGAAAAGAACTTTCCCAGTTGATGATTGAGCCTTTTGGTGAATAGTTATTTTTTTAGTAATATTTTGTAAAAATAAGCCCTTTTAACAGGCAGCCAAGGATAAAAAATGCTTAAAATGAAAAAGTTCAATCTCGGTCCCCTGGAAACAAACTGTTACCTTCTTTATAAGGATAAGGAAGCCATAGTTATTGACCCTGGCGGAGATCCTGAGGTCTTGCTGGACTATATAAATAACAACGGTCTTACCCTTAAGACTATTTTAAATACACACCTGCATTTTGATCATATTCAAGGAAATGCCCAACTGTCTTCACAAACCAAGGCTCCTGTATTAGCGCCTGAAAAGGATAGATTTCTTTTAAGTGAAGATGTGGGTGCTGGAGGTTTTATGGGCCTTCCAAAAACACCAGAATTTGAATTTCAGAATCTTGAATCAGGGGAAACAAGCTTTCTGGGATCAGCCTGTCATATTCTGAATACACCTGGACATACACCAGGCAGTCTTTCGCTTTTCTTCCCAGATCTTGAAGGTGTGTTTGTGGGTGATCTTCTTTTTCATCGTTCTGTGGGAAGGACTGATTTTCCAGGGGGTGACGCAGAAGTATTAAAGAAGTCAGCCAGGGAACAGATATTTTCCCTATCAGACAACACCACAATATATTCCGGTCATGGTCTTGACAGCCGGGTTCTCGACGAAAAACTGCACAATCCTTTTTTTCATGAAAATTCCTTTT
>JBHEPK010000091.1:0-279 GCA_046260325.1 Desulfonatronovibrio sp. | reverse complement strand
AAGGATCAGGGCGGAACAGCCATGGTGGCCAATCTGCTTAATCAGGGGCTCCAGGCTCATGGAGCAGACAGTACGGTCCAGAGTGAAGTTGTTTCTTCCCAGGGAAATGATCCTTTCTTTAAAGAATTTGTACCTGAAAAAGATGTGTTCTATCATATTCACTCCACGAGAGACTGGGTTGCCACCCTCAAGTCTTTAAAGAATGCCGGAGTGGCTCCGGTTATAACCATGCACGATGCGTCAATTTTGACGGGTGGATGTGTTTATCCTTTAGAATGC
>JBHEPK010000090.1:0-7796 GCA_046260325.1 Desulfonatronovibrio sp. | reverse complement strand
ATCTGACTGTCTTGCTATATAAGAAATTTCAGGAGGTGAAAATCCATGCACTGCAACCTGAGGAAAACGGTCCTTGATGAACTCTAACATTTTCTGATAAAAGATAAGATCAAGATCTGGATTCATACCACCCTGCAAAAGAATCTGGCCACCGCCAAGTTCCAGGGTTTCAGATATTTTATTACCTAACTCGGCAAAGCTCAGGACATAGCCGTCTTCATGTCCCGGAGCCTTGAAAAAAGCGCAGAACTTGCAGGCTGACATGCAGATATTGGTATAATTGATATTGCGATCCACAATATATGTTACTATATTTTCCGGGTGCAGATTCATTCTCATTTCATGGGCCATTTTACCCAGTGTGAATAAATTCTCTTCTTGCCAAAGCTTTTCAGCCTGTTCTATGTCTATTCTTTGCATTTTTTTAAGTTTTAAGTGTTAAGTTTTAAGTTTTAAGTTTTAAGTAAGATTTGAAGATTGCAGCATTCAAGCTGTGCGTTTAACTTCAGTCTTGGATTTTTTGCAGTTATGTCTTAATGGGGAATGTCTGTATTTAGTTTGTTCTGCCCACTGTCAGAATTATTTTTTTCAAGTTCAGTTAAAACAGCCATGATTGTCCCCGGTTGGACTGTTTCTCCGGGTGATACATTGACAGACAATACTTTTAAGGTCGAAGAAGCCCTGAAAATTGTCTTTTCCAGATTGATCCGGGCATTGTCAGCATAAGCAAGTGCTTCTGTCAGTTCCAACCGAGCCTGAATAAGATATGGTTCATAATGTATAAGGGGATCAGGGTCAAAATATCTTCTGGTCTGGAATTTATTCCATTCTTCATGGGCGTTCATGGCGACTGTTTCTAAGTATTCAAGTCTGGATTGAGCCTGGGCGGCATTAGCCAGGGCTCTTTGCAGCAGTACTTTCTGAGTTGTATTATTTAGATGCATGAGAACATGTCCTTTGGGTATGATTTGTCCAGGCTTTAGATCAGGAGATACGTATTCAACCATGCCGGATGTCACTGAAACAACCTCTATTTTGGGAGACAGTATTTTTTTATCTTCTTCTAAAGTCTCGGGACTTGAATTTTCAGTCTGGAATAATTCTTCATTAGAATGCGGGATATTATCCGTCAGTTTTTTGTTTTTATCTGACAAAATATTAAAACCAATAATTATCATAATACATGCAATGCCTGCGGCAGTGAGAAAAATTTTTGATGCTGATTTTTGTTGCGGTGATGTTGGTCTCACAGCCGGTAGTAATTTTTTTTTCATTATTTTCAGCCTAAATCATGTTTGATAGTTTTTAATACAATATGTATAGTTAACAATGTTTTGATTTTGGATGTTAAAAAAAAATAATCTATAGACAAATTAGGTTTATAATAATGAATGAAATAACCGTGCCGGATATAGTTAAAAGTAAGAAAAATAAGAATTTAACAATGGTCACCACTTATGACTATTCCATGGCCAGGCTTGTGGACCAGTGTGATATTGACATGATTCTGGTGGGGGATTCTCTCGGAATGGTTTCCCTTGGTTATAAGGATACCCTTGCAGTGGATATGAAAGATATGCTGCATCACTCCAAGGCTGTGTGCAGGGGGGCAAACAGGGCTCTAATAATTTCGGACATGCCGTTTATGTCATATCAGACCGATTTGAGCAGGGCGGTATTCAACGCAGGACGTTTTCTCAAGGAAGCAGGCTCAGGCGCTGTAAAGGTAGAAGGGGGAACCTCCATTATTCCTCAGGTAAAGGCCATGGTTCAGGCCGGAATACCGGTTATGGGACATCTTGGTCTTACTCCCCAGCATGTGTCAGTGTTCGGAGGATTTAAGGTTCAGGGCAGGGGAGATGCAGGGCAGGCAATACTTGATCAGGCCAGGGAGCTTGAACAGGCAGGATGCTTCAGTATAGTTCTTGAGGCTGTACCTGCAGAATTGGCAAAAAAAATTACTCACACCCTGAGTATTCCCACCATAGGTATAGGTGCTGGAGCCCATTGCGATGGTCAGGTTTTGGTGATAAATGATCTCCTCGGCATGAATGATGATTTCTGTCCCAAGTTTGTTAAAAAGTACACAAATCTGTCAGAGCAAATTAAAAAAGCTGTTTCAGCATATGCTGATGATGTCAGGTCAGGCCAGTTTCCAGGACCTGAGCATTGTTACAAGGAGTAAATATATGGCCAAGATATTAGTTACTGAGGATTCGGGATTTCAAAGGACAATTATCAAGCGGATAATAACCAAACTCGGGCATGAGGTCATTGAGGCCAAAACAGGCAGAGAAGCTCTGAGACAAATCGAAGATGAGCAGCCGGAACTGATCCTTCTTGATATGCTTATGCCGGACATTAATGGATTGCAGGTGCTCAAGGTTTTAAAAAGCAAACATCTCCAAACCCCGGTAATAGTAATAACCGCAGATGTACAGGAAACAACAAGGAAGCGGTGTGAAGAAAGTGGTGTGAGAGAGATTATATATAAGCCTGTTGATGAAGATAAGCTGTCCAGTGCTTTGAAAAAGGTTCTGGGATAACTGAAAAGGAATTTACCAATGTTTTTCAATGATCTGCATACGGATGTTTTGACAGAGGTGGTAAATATGGGTGTGGGACAGGCTGCCAGTTCTTTGAACAGCATCCTGGATACTCATGTAGATTTGAGTGTTCCTGAACTCAAAATTGTCTATCGCGAAGGCGGCATGGATGAACTTTCAACACTGGCCAAGGTATCCCTGGCCAGTGTTGTACTCAGGTTTGAAGGCAGTGTGCCTGGTCAGGCTGCGTTGCTGTTCCCGCCTGAAAGTGCGGTTAATCTGGTTAACCTGCTGGTTCCGGATGAGTCCAACATGGATGATATGGACCTTGATGCCATGCGCGGGGAAGCCCTGACAGAAATTGGAAATATTGTCCTGAATGCAGTAATGGGTCATTTTGCCAATTTTCTAAAGCTTAATCTTGATTATTCCATACCTGACTTTATGTTTGAGTCCGATATTAATGAAATTTTCAAGCTTGAGCATGTAGAAGGAGAGTTTGCCGTTATCCTTGCCAAGACCCATTTTGTGGTGTCTGAACATGCCATATCTGGTGATATTATATTGTTTTTCGGCATTGATTCCATGCAGAGTCTAATGGCGGCCATTGAAAATGTTGTCAAGCAAAGTGAATAGCTACACATCCGGAATATAATAATGTCACTTATTGAAGAAATTAGAAGCAAGTTCTGGGTACTGAATCGACTGCCCCTGGGCATATTTATTCTGGATAAAGACTATCGTGTTGTTTTCTGGAATAAGATAATGCGTGAATGGTCAGGTTTGGCAGATCAGGATGTTTTAACAAAGAGTTTATTTGAGATATTCAGTGAAGCTGATCAGCCTAAATTTACCAAACGGATTGACAGCATATTCAAAGGTGGTGCTCCAGCAATCTTTTCTTCCCATCTGCACAAACATTTTATCGAACTTAGAACCAGGGAAGGAGATACAAGACTCCACAACACCACGGTCACAGCCCTGGATAATGAATCGGGAGAGAACTATCTTGCCCTTTTTACTTTGCAGGATGTTACTGAGCTTAACACCAGAATAGTTGAATACCGCAAAGTTAAAGATCAGGTCTTAGATGAGCTAAGCAAAAGAAAAGAGTTTGAGCAGAGACTCAGGCAGGAAAAAAGATTCATATCATTGCTTCTTGATACAGCAAGAGTGCTCATCATTCTCATGGACAAAGACGGCAAGATCATTATTTTCAACCGGGCCTGCGAGGATTTGACCGGATATGATTCCAGAGAAGTTGAAAATAGAGTTCATGTTGATTTTTTGCTGGTGGAAGAAGAAAAAGAAAAGTGTATGAGCTTTTTTAAAGAAAATATGTCTGGAATGCCGGATGAGTTTGAAAATAAATGGAAAACAAGAGATGGCCAGGAACGTCTGATTTCCTGGACCAATACCCTTGTCTATGACGAAGAAGGCAAGCCTGAGTATGTATTGTCCACGGGAACAGATATCACTGACCAGAGACAGATGCAGGAAAAAATTAAGCATATGGCCATGCATGATGAGCTGACAGGTCTCGGAAATAGAAATCTTCTCCAGGAGCACTTAAGCCACAATGTTTCTCTCGCTGACAGGTATGGCAAAAAATTTGCTGTACTGTTTCTGGATCTTGATGGTTTCAAAAAGATAAATGACAATTTTGGCCATTCAATGGGAGACAATGTTTTAAAGAATGTTGCCAAGAGGATTGTCACTTCTGTCAGGGCTTCTGATACTGTTGCCAGGTTTGGAGGAGATGAATTTGTCGTGGTTCTCTCGGAAGTAAATAAGTATCAGGATGCCATAGAAGTTTCCAAAAAGATTTCCTGTGAATTGTCTAAGCCTTACAAATATGGATATTCTGAATGCACTATTGGTGTGAGTACCGGCATCAGTATTTATCCTGATGATGGAGTAGATTCAGAATCAGTCCTGCGTCTCGCGGACAAGGCAATGTACAGGGCCAAGACTGCAGGAAGTGGCGGTTATTGCTATTTGCCTGAGGATGACGGCAGTGTTGAATAAGTACTTGTTGAAGGTTGAAGCAGATTTTATAAGGTTTTGAAAATGAAGCTGGTTTTGCAGAGAGTGAAGTGGGCCAGGGTCAAGGTTGATCAGGACGTAAAAGGAGAAATTGGTCACGGGTTGATGATACTTGTGGGTTTTTGTCATGGCGATAACGATCTTGAACACGGTCAATTGTGGAATGTGATGCTTGATAAAACCCTGGGACTCAGGATCTTTCCTGATGATAACGGCAAGCTCAATCTGGGGCTGAAGGATATTCAGGCAGAAGTGCTTCTTGTTCCCCAGTTCACTTTATATGCAGACTGTCGCAAAGGCAGACGCCCTGGTTTTTCAGAATCAGCTCCATATGAAAAGGCCCTGAAACTTTTTGAAAGTTTTGTTTCTGACTTTAAGAAAAAGTGGCCTAAGGTTCAAACTGGAGCTTTTGGCGCGGAAATGGAAGTGGAGCTGAACAATTTTGGTCCAATAACAATCATTTTAGACAGTAAAGATTTCTAATTGATGACTTTTTGAAGTTACTTGTAAAAAGAAAAACAACCATTGAATCATACCTATCAGATAATCCCAGTTAATCATAATGGCAGAACAGTTGATTTTGAGATTGTTCTGCCAGAGCGAAAGTTCCGGCTTATGGGGCGTTTTGCTGAAAAACTCATGGACGGAGCAAACTCCGCTCTTTCGCAGAATACTCAAAGCCTGCCTGTCCTTATCGGTTCAGGAAGTAAGGAATACCTTGAGTTTATTCTAAGCGTTCATAAAGGACCCCTTGCCATTGTGGACAGGGAAGATTCCATTATGGATGCTGTGGAAATTCACGAAGTAATTGAGTCAGAGAAAAACAGGATCTTACTGATAAAATCCGGATCGGTTGAAAAAGTTCTGTCAGAACTTACCGAGTGGCAGACAGATAACAGGGGGAAGTCATTTCTGCCCATTGTTATTCCAGCTTATCTGCGCATAGATCAGGACTTTTACAAGCCGGTGGTTTCTTCTCTTAAGGTCAGCCATAAATATAACTTCTGGGACAAGGCAAGGTATTCAAGATTCCAGGGGGATAAACCCAGAATTTTACTTATAACCACCAATTATTTCCTTATGGGGGAGATAATTGCTGCCTGTGATCGTCAGGATATTCCCCATCATTTTTTAAATCTTGAAAATCAGGAAGTGGGCAAAGAGGATTTTGTCAGGGATTTTCTGCAGGCTGTACTGGAATTTAAACCTGATTTTGTCTTTACCATAAATCATCTTGGCCTTGACCGGGAAGGGGTCCTTATGGATCTGCTGGACAGAATGGATCTTCCCCTTGCATCATGGTTTGTGGATAATCCCCACCTGATTCTTTATCTGTATGAAAACCTGAAGAGTCCATTCTGCTCCATTTTTACCTGGGATGCGGATAATATTCAAAGCCTCAAATCTCTGGGGTTTGAAAAGGTGTTTTATCTTCCCCTGGCTACCGACAGTCACCGTTTTTCACCAGGGAAAAAACTTCCTGGATTCAGTCCCCAGGCAAGAGATATCTCTTTTGTGGGTAATTCCATGGTTCACAAAGTGAAATCAAGGCTTGGCAAACTCAGGGTAAATTCCGGCTTTCTTGCGGATAATTTCCATGATGTGGCAGAATCTTTTGCTGGAAGTCACCACAATTTGATTTATCCTCTGTTATCTGAAAATTTTTCAGAGCACGCCAGACATTTTGATGCCCTGCCTTCAATTGAGTCCAAGCTTGATTTTGAAACCTTAGTTACCTGGGAAGCCACCAGAATATACAGAAAAAAATGTGTGGAAAATATATTGCCTTTTCACCCTCTTATTGCCGGGGATGACGGCTGGAAAAGCACTTTTCCGGTTACAGAAAATTGGGATTACCATCCTGAACTCAATTATTATGATGACCTGCCCGGTTTTTATCCCCATGCCAGAATAAATTTCAATACTACCAGCGCCCAGATGAAAGGAGCGGTTAATCAGAGAGTTTTTGATGTCCCGGCATGTGGTGCCTTTCTTGTTACAGATTATCGCAAACAGATAGAAAATCTCCTGGAGCCGGAAAAAGAGGTTGTTTTTTATAAAGAGTTGGAAGAAATAGAAGATATTCTGAGATTCTTCCTTAAAAATCCAGGGCAAAGAAAACAAATTGTGGACAGGGCGCGCACAAGGATACTTTCCGAGCATACTTATGATCACAGACTGCTTGAACTCTGCAGCAAGATGAAGATGATTTATGGATAAGCCCGTACTTGTTTTACAGATGCAGCGTATGGGGGATTTGATTTTATCATTTCCCCTTTTTTTGTGGCTCAGAAATATGTATCCCGAGAGAAAAATCCGGGTTGTGGCTGAAAAGTCCTTTTATGAAGGTCTCGTGTCTCTTTCTCCAGAGGTCCTTTATATCCCCTGGGAGATGTATGAGCATGCCCTAAAGGAAAAATATTCCCTTGTGGTCAATCTTAGTCATCGTTCCAAGGCAGCCTGGCTCACTGGAAAGGTTAAAGCTGATAATATTATCGGACCTTACTTAGACGGGAAAGGAGTTTTGCGCATATCCGGAGACTGGCAGCTTTACAGGTCCAGCATAGTGCACAATAACCGGTATAACCGTTTTCACTGGGCTGAACTCAATGCTCTGGATGTGGTTGGTCAGAAACTTATCAAAAGAACCAGGTGGAATCCTGTCAAGATTGATCCGGGCAATAAACGAATAGGCGTATTTATCGGGGCAAGCGATGAAATTAAAAGGCCTGCTCCGGATTTCTTCGCTTTATTGTGCAGGGAGCTTATCCGAAATAAATATCAGCCTATTATCCTCGGTGGTCCAACTGAAAAGAAAATCGCCAGTCAGGTTTTGAGCCTGTGCAGGGTAAAAACCCTTAATCTGACTGGAAAATTAAGTATTCTGCAGCTCGCAGCCTTGTTTAAAGAGCTTGGACTGCTCATTACTCCTGATACAGGTCCCATGCACCTTGCCGCCTGGATGGGACTTCCAGTGGTCAATCTTTCTCTTGGGCCGGTCAATCCGTGGGAGACCGGGCCTTACCAGCCTATGCATACTGTAATGCGCTCAAGCGTAAGCTGTACCGGATGCTGGGCGTGTATCCAGAAGAAGCCCATATGTGTGGATACTTTCAAGGTCAGGCAGGTTATTCACCTTATTAAAACCAATCTCAAACAGGGCCATGATGATTTTTCCGGACCTGAACAGGGCGGTTTTAATGG
>JBHEPK010000009.1:20425-26655 GCA_046260325.1 Desulfonatronovibrio sp. | reverse complement strand
TCTGTAGCCCTGATTAAAGATTTTTTCAGCAGACGCGGATACAATATTCTTGCAATTCTTCCCCACCGCATGGAAGACGGGTATGGTCTGAATCTCCATGAAATGGAAAACCTGGCAAAAGAAGGGGTAAAAACCCTGATTACCGTTGACTGCGGCATATCTAATTTAAAAGAAATCTCCAGGGCTAAGGAACTGGGGATTAAAATCATACTTACTGACCATCACCGCCCAGGGGAAATCCTGCCAGAGGCCAATGCAATAATAAACCCCAAGGTCGGTTCATGCCCCCACCCTGAACTGGCTGGTGTGGGAACCGCCTTTTTTCTCATGGCTGCCCTTAATAAAATATTGCCTGGAGAACAGATTGATATCCGGGACTTCCTTGATCTGGTAGCCTTGGGAACCATAGCCGACCTCGTGCAGCTTGACCGCACCAACAGAATTCTGGTTAAAAATGGCCTGCTGCTTCTAAATGGTGACAGCAGGCCAGGCATTACTGCCCTCAAAGAGATAAGCGGAATAAACAATTCCCATCAGCTCGGGGCTGGAGAAGTGGGATTTGCATTGGGTCCGAGAATAAATGCTGCAGGCAGACTGGATGACCCATCCATAGCTCTGGAACTGCTTCTTACAAAAGACCATGATCTTGCCCGCAAGCTTGCTCACAAGCTCAATAAACTGAATGATCAGAGGAAAAAAACAGAAGCACAGATTCTTAGCCAGGCCCAGGAAATAGCCCGGGAGATGGACGATAAAAGCGGTCTTGTGCTTTTTGATCCTGAGTGGCATCCAGGAGTAATTGGGATTGTTGCCTCAAGAATAGTTGATGAATTTAATAAACCTTGCTTTATTCTAACCAGTGAAGACAACCTTATTAAAGGTTCCGGCCGCAGTGTACATGACTTTGACCTGTATAAGGGCCTTTGCTCCCTTGGCTCCCTGCTGGAAAGATTTGGCGGCCACAGCCAGGCAGCTGGTCTTTCTCTGCATCCGGACAATCTGGAAAAATTCCAGGAAATGTTTGATCAGGAAGTAAAAAAGTCTCTGGGCCCGGAAGGACTTGCAAGAAATATTGTTATGGATTCTGCCCTGGGGTTTCATGAAATTACTCCAGAACTTATTGCAGAACTTGAACTCCTGCAGCCCCTTGGTCCTGGCAACCCCAGACCGGTTTTTCTTTCACCAGAGCTCATGATCACAGATCAGACTCTTTTTGGAAATGACAAACATGTAAGGTTCAGCTTAAAAGATGAAACAACAGGCATTACCCTGCGCGCCCAGTTCTGGAGAATGGGCGAAAAATGGGGTAAGGTTTCAATCAAAGGCAAAAAAGCGGTCCTGGCCTACACACCAGTAATTAATAATTTCAGAGGTGTAACCAGTATCCGACTAAATATCAGAGAGATGCTTTCTGTCAGATAAATCCGGTACAAAAAAATAACTGTTACAAGGAGTTACAATGAAAAGTTCACTTCTCCTGCGCATGTGCCTAATCATTATTTTTCTTTTCACTTTATCTTCAATAGCTTACGGCTTTGAACAAGAAAAACTTAAACTGAGAACCTTCTCTAACCACAACTTCAAATCCGAATTTAAAAAATCAGATGCCAAAGTATCATCCACAAGATACGGAATAAGGGCTGATTACTCATATTTTGCACTTCTCTATGACTATACTGACTATTCATGGTCCAGAATAAATAATAAACCATGGAATGGTCTGCACAATATCTCTCTATCAGCAAGAAAAAGATTCGTTTTAAATGAAGACTGGATGTTAAGCACAGGAGCTGCAGTTCGAAGCTTGTTTGAAAAGGAAATATCCAGATCAGTTGGAGCCGGTGCAGATATAACTTTTATAAGATTATTTTCTAATGGATGGTCTGCCGGAATAGGTATTGCCGGTGTGTATCACCCTGTCACAAGCGCTCTTTTCCCGGTCATTACAATTGGCTATGCACCTGCAGGCGATAAAGGCTTTTCAGTTAGAGCCGGTTTTCCTGAAACATATGCCAAATATGCCTTTAATCCCAATCTATCAATAAAAGCTTACGGCGATTACATGTCCAGAGCCTATCGCCTGGAAAATAACAGCCCGGTCATCTCCAAGGGCTATTTCAGAGAACAGGGAATTAAATTTGGACTGCAAATGGAAGTCAAGCCTGTCAATGCCATGAACATATCCTTTGGTCCATATTATATTGTAGACAGGAAGTGGAAGACTTATAATAAGAGCGGCAGCAGACTGAACACCGAGAAACTTGATAACACACCAGGCGCTGAAATCTCCATCTCCTGGAGATTCTGATTTACATGCATGGCAGCTGGAAAATAATTTTCCTTGTTATCGTATTGAGCTTTGGAATAGCTGCCAGGAAAACGGGCCTTCTGGAGCCTGACCTTATACTTAACTTTGTGGAAGAAGTTACTGAATCCTGGTGGATGATTCCTGTTACTGTTTTTTTCCAGACAATCATGTATATAATGGCCTTTCCAGCGTCGATTATCATCTGGGTAATCGGAGCAATTTATCATCCCTGGATAGCCACATTATTAGTCACATCAGGCGGGGTCCTGGGAAGTCTCGGCGCATATTTTTTTGCATCTCATATGACTTCATCCTGGAGTGTAAAATTGCAGCAGACCAAGGTTTTTAAAACCATTCAGAACAATTCTAATTTTTTTCAACTATGTGCCCTTAGATGTCTGCCCGGTTTTCCCCATGCACTTATCAACTACAGTGCAGGTATGCTTAAAGCGCCTCTTATTCCGTTTATCGCCAGTTCCTCTATTGGATTTGCCCTTAAAGGATTTATATATTGTTCAGCTATCTATTCTGCCCTGCATATAGAAGACGAGCCGGCAGTCAGCCTTTCAACTCTCTGGCCTTTGATTACATTGGTCATATTTGCCCTGCTCGGGATGGCTGTTCAGAAAAGATACTTTTCAGACTGATTGTAAATTATGTAAAGTTAAAATGTATACAGGAGTGACCATGAAAAAATATCAGGTAATTGTAATCGGTGCAGGTCCGGCAGGAGGTGCTTGCGCATCAGCATGCATTAAAAATGGACTCAAGGTAGCCATGGTTGAAGATTATGGTTTTGGTGGAACATGTCCTTTACGCGGATGCAATCCCAAAAAAATCCTCACAGGGGCTGCTGAAATCGTTGCCCTGGCTGAAGGTTTGAATGAAAAAGGCATCATCAGCCTCCCGAAAATAAGCTGGCAAAAACTGTCAGCTTTCAGAGACAGTTTTGTACAGGGCAAAAAAGATAAAATAAAATCAGCCTACTCTGATCTGGGTATAGATACATATCTGGAACACGCTGAATTCATAGACAAGAACGTCATTAAAGCAGGCTCACACCACCTTGAAAGCGACTATTTTGTCCTCGCTACAGGCATTAAACCTGCGCCTTTAAATATTCCCGGAGCAGAGCTAATATCCAGCAGTGATGATTTCCTTGCATTGACCAAACTCCCTGAGAGCATATGTTTCATCGGGGGAGGATTTATTTCATTTGAATTTGCCTCCATTGCGGTCAGAGCCGGGGCAAAAGTAAGCATTGTCCATAGAAGCCAAAGGGTTCTCAAACAATTTGATTCCGATCTCACCCGTAAACTTGTCCTGGCATTGCAGGATGCAGGAGTTGAAGTACACTTGAACACCCCTTTGCAGTCCGTCAGCAAAGAAGGAAATACCTGCCTGGTGATGGCCGGAGAAAAAGACGATCCATTAACCATAAAGGCTGATATGGTTGTCCATGGAGCAGGAAGGGTGCCCAATGTAGACTCCTTAAACCTGGATAAGCCGGGCGTAAAATTTAATCGTCAAGGCATTGAAGTTAATAAATTCATGCAAAGCGTGAGTAATCCTAAAGTGTTTGCTGTGGGAGATGTTGCAGATACGCCATACGCCCTGACACCAACAGGAGACATGGAAGGCAGGATTGCTGCGTCCAACATCATTGATCCAGGCAGCAATGAAGCTGATTACCAGGGGATACCAAAGGTAGTCTATACTGCCCCTGCACTTTGTTCTGTGGGAATGATGGAAGAAGAAGCAGAAAAAAAGAACATATCTGTAAAAATAATTGATAATGATATATCGGAATGGTTTTCATGGAAACATATGGGTCAGAAATTTGCCGGATGCAAAATCATTATTGATGAAAAAAAGGAGATTATTTTGGGAGCCCATGTTCTGGGATCAGGAGCCGAAGAGCTGGCCAATATGTTTGCCATGGCCATAAAATTTGAACTGCCTGTCAGTAAACTCAAAAAGGTATTGTGGGCTTATCCAACCAAAGGATATTACTTCAAATATATGCTGTAGTGATATTTCCAGAATGATGAAAATTAAACCTAACCTGAATTGAGCAATTTTTAAATAATGAAAAGAATCGCTCAATTCAGGTCTAAATATTTGAAGCAATTTCCCTGTAAACATCCGCTAACATAACAACCCCCATGACCTTGCCGCCTTCCTCAACAACTGCCCGGCCTTGTCTGTAATCAAGGAAGACTTCCATAATCCTGGCCAGGGTATCGTTAGGCCGTATCCTGGGAACATCCTTTTGAATAATCTTCCTTATTCCGGTCTGTGCTCCAAGTTGACAGGCCAGTTGAAAAGCCTTGTCAAAACTTTCTTCACCTTTGCCCCGGGAAGAATTTTTCAAAAGCTCCGGCCCCATGGCCTTGACTATGTTCCACATGGACACAACCCCCACAAACTTTCCATCCCTGCCGCTAACAATGGCACAATTATTATCAGGATATACTGAGATATTAGTCTCTATGGCGCTTATCACATCAGCGATGGATGCTTCCTCATTCACCATGGGAAATTCACTGCGCATGATATCCCAGGCCCTTTTACGATATAACATACACTCCCCCCGTTATTAGATCATTATAAAAAATATATCTGTTCATTCAATCAAAATCAGCTAATAGAGCGCCAATATGGACTCCTTCCAGGAACGGCTGATTCTGATAAAAACTTCTAATTTTCCATTGGGCATGCTGGAGCTGTTCATTGGTAATACCGTTTCTCGTAGCTGTATAGGCCTCAATAAAAGCAGCGAGGTTATCACAGACCTTAAGCAGATACCCGTCCTTGGGGTCATAAACATTTTCATTATATAAGTTCTGCAACTCATCCCAACTTACTTTAACCACTTTTTTATCCACAATTATTGTACTGTCAAACTCAGTAATCCCGTTTGATCCAAGAAAATAACGCAGTCTCCCGGCAAGATTTTCATACTTGGAATCCTCAAGAAGAGTGAATACACGTTTTTCCAGTTCATTAATCTCATATTCTTTAATAAGATCACCAATAGTCTGCACAGATTTTTTAACAGGAGAAATTATGTCTCTGGTCAACAGCTCAGGCAAATCATGAATCAAGCCTGCAAAAAAATTATTCTGCCTGCGCCGGGGACACGCATTTACAGACATGCTGAAGAAATAGGCAAAACAGGCTACGATAAACATATGTCCAAGCACTGATGTCTCTGGTATTCTCGGGGTCTGGGACCACCTCTTCTGAAATCTCAATCTTCCACAAAGATTAAGCAGGCCGCTAAGGCCTTGCTGGGAACCTCTAATCAAATCTTCCATTCCATTGATATCCCTGTACTTGAACATCTGATCCCTGAAGTTGTCTTCTATCTCCTTAAGCTCCATATCTCCCGGATTAATGCTTTTAATCAATCCAAATTCCCAGCTGCTGGCAAATATATGGGCGGCACTGAGAATCCTTCTGCCAAGGGTAGCGTCATCAGGCTCTTCAAGATAGGAACAAAACTTATTCCAGAAATCTTTACCAAGTTGGACCCTTGGTTCTATCTGTCCAAGGACCCATTTTGTCAGCTGTTTGTAATGATCAGGATTAGATTTTATCTGATAAAAAACCGGAGGTTTTATGTCAGTAATCACTAAGCGGTAAAGATAATCAAATATTCCTCCAAGAATTATTTCCTCGGCAAGATCATTTTTCTCATCAAAGGACAATTGCTCTGAATTAAGGACAAACAGTGCATATGCAGCTATCATTTTATGGGCCTGTTTATCTACCTCAATAAGTTCAACAGGCCTGAGCTTGTCATTCCATCTCTTCATAAATGATCCGGAAAATATCAGCTGCAAAAGTCCCTTTCTAACGCTGGGAGTCTGAATATCCATAATTTTCTCCAAAAAAAATCTTTATTGTTACCAGATAG
>JBHEPK010000009.1:16502-20415 GCA_046260325.1 Desulfonatronovibrio sp. | reverse complement strand
CCAGATAGACCGCTTCGATTTTAATTGAATAATTTCACATATTTATATATAATTATGTTTTTTTCAAAAATCTTGCACAAAAAAATACTTTTTTGCTTTGACCAAGACGGGGCCGCTATGTATCTTTTCACAGGCAATCACATTAACTTTTTAGATTAAAACTCTGCTTCAGGCAATACTGTCAAAAGAACAAAAACCTTTGAAGTTTGATTTTTTAAGGTTGACAGAGCACGCAAAACCAAATAATAATCCCTTTCTTTCAATTCAGACAGGAGTTTCAATATGAAGACCTATAGCCCCAGACCCCAGGATGCCCAGCGCAACTGGCATGTAATTGACGCCGAGGACAAGATTCTGGGCCGCATGGCTACAGAGATAGCCGTAAAACTCAGAGGTAAGGACAAGCCCGAATTTGCCCCTCATATGGATATGGGTGATTTTGTGGTAGTTGTAAATGCTGAGAAAATCAAGGTTACCGGAAATAAGCTCAGCCAGAAAAAATATCACCGTTATTCCGGATATCCGGGCGGTATTAAAGAAATATCCCTGGAAAAATTGCTTGATAAAAAACCTGAAGATGCCATCAGGCAATCAGTACGCGGCATGCTCCCCAAAAATAAGCTTGGCCGCGATCTTTTGAAAAAGCTGAAAGTATATGCCGGGCCGGACCATCCACATCAGGCCCAGAAGCCAGTAACTCAGGACAACTAATCCTGTCGGGAGAATAGCTATGAAGGAAGATTTTTATTACGGAACAGGCAGGAGAAAAACATCTGTTGCCAGGACAAGACTTTATAATGGTTCAGGCCAAATCCTTGTAAACGGTCGGCCTTACGAGGATTACTTTCCTCGTTCCACCCTGCAGATGATTATCAATCAACCCCTGAGACTGACAAAAGTACAGGGAAAGTATGATATTAAGATAAATGTTGCAGGTGGTGGCCTGGCAGGCCAGGCTCAGGCTGTAAGACATGGAATCAGCAGAGCCCTGCTTGAGGTAAGCTCAGATTACAGACCTGCCTTGAAAAAAGCTGGTCTCCTCACCAGGGATGCCCGGGTCAAAGAAAGAAAGAAATACGGCCAGAGAGGCGCAAGAGCAAGATTCCAGTATTCCAAACGTTAAAATTCCCAAACCTTTATGTTGGGATCTTTTCAAAGGCAGAGCCTCATCATGGGGCTCTGCCTTTTTTATTGAAAAAGTTTTTCATTAACGCTGTCTTGCGAGTGAGTTTTACGACCTTGTTTGCCGAATTCTCCGGACCGAAAGACCATACCCCCCTAATGTGGTAAGTAATTATAACGATTACAGGAAAAGTTCAGTCAGCATGAAAAATAAAGATATACCCTGCCTGTTATGCGCGGACGAAAATGGAGAAATTTTTGAAGAACCTGATTTGCTGATGCTTTCAAAGCAGGGATCAGGTTTTGTGTTGCCGAGACCCCATGAACTTATCCCTTTGCCTGAGTCAAGCGATCTTTTTCTTCTGCCCGGTAGAAAAGCGCTGGGTTTTGATCCTGATACAGGAAAAATTCAGAAGATAGACGCCTTGGCTATAGCCGGGTTTGCCTGTCCAGGGCATACCCTGGCAGGTATCGCAGCATACACTGCTGACCCTGATGCTCCCACGCTTCCTTTATACGCATACGGAGCGGTAGGATATCTGGATGACCGTTTCTGGATAAATGCCAAACTGGTTGATCAGGACAAAAGGCAGGATTTTGCTCATATCCCTCAAACTGAAATCACCCGTAAAGCACATGAGCTTTTAAAAAAATATCCTGCCAACAGACTCATTCAGCATTTGGCTGGATGTGCACTTAATTCCTGCTGTCCAGCTGCCCGTAATTTCGCCTTGGGACGCTTTGAAGCACCCCTTCCGACTTCAAGATCATGCAACGCAAGGTGTATTGGGTGCATTTCACAACAACCTCTTGATTCTGGATTTCAGTCAACACAAAATAGAATTTCCTTCACCCCTGCTCCTGATGAAATATCACAGGTAATGGAAATTCATTGCTCAAGGGTAAAAAAACCCATCCTTTCTTTTGGGCAGGGATGCGAAGGTGAACCCCTCACCCAGACTGATCTCATCTGCCAGGCTGTTTCAAGAATACGCAAAAACATACCTCAGGCCACCATCAACATTAATACCAATGGATCAATACCTTCTTCAGTGCCCAAATTATGTGCAGCAGGCATTGACTCTGTCAGAGTCAGCCTTAACAGCGCACAGCATCAATTATATAACAGATACTATAATCCACAAGGTTACAGCTTTGAGCATGTTAATGAGTTTTTAAAAAAGGCAAAACAGGGAGGATTATTTATCTCAATAAATCTTCTGTATTTTCCAGGAGTAACTGATACAGAGTCAGAAATCGAATCATTAGTGAAACTGATAACATCGTCTAAGGTGGACTTGATTCAAATGAGAAATCTGAATTTAGATCCGGATATCTATCTTGATATAATAAAAGAAATGGACCTTGGTCCTCAAACAGGACTGGTCAACTTTATGAAAAGAATAAAAAAGGAATGTCCTTGGGTAAGTTTTGGATACTTCAACCCATATCTTAAGGCATAAAGAGATAATATAAAATAGTATTCTTCGCGTTGCACTAAAAAGTAATCTGTACAGGCTCCATGCCTTTTCTGGCCTCTACAACTTTTCCCAGTTCCCAGGCTGGACATTCCATGGCACTTAACCTGGATAGGACATCTTCCCGGTATTCAGGTGAAATTACCAGGACAAATCCGATTCCACAATTAAATACCTGCAGCATATCCTCCCAACTCATATCTGATTCCTGCTTGACCCAGTTCATCACCGGCGGAACTTCCCATGAGCCGAACTTGATCTCTGCCGTAAGCTTACCCTGGATAACTCTGGGGATATTATCGTAAAAACCACCGCCAGTTACATGAACCATCCCTTTTATGGGTATATCCCTGGCAATACTTACTATCTCAGGCACATAAATTCTCGTAGGCTCCAACAAAACTTCCCAGACCTTTTTTGCTGTTCCCGGAAAAATATCCTGTGCTGACAGCCCTGATTTATCCAATGTCTTTCGAACTAATGAATATCCATTAGAGTGTAATCCCGAGGAAGCAAGACCAATCATGACATCCCCTGGACGGATGGCTTTTCCGTCAATAATCTGAGAATTATCAACAACCCCGACACAGAATCCAGAAAGATCATATTCTCCTGGAGCATAAAAATCAGGCATCTCAGCAGTTTCACCGCCAAGAAGTGCGCATCCTGACAGTTTACATCCCTTGGCTATACCCTTGACAACGGCTTCAGCCTTTTCAGTATCAAGCTTGCCTGTGGCAAAGTAATCAAGAAAAAAAAGAGGTTTGGCGCCTTGGACCAGGATATCATTTACTGACATGGCCACAAGATCTATACCAATGGTATCATGGACATCAAACAGAAAAGCAAGTTTGAGCTTTGTGCCGACGCCATCAGTGGAAGCAACAAGCACGGGCTCATCAATATTATGAGAGTCTAATTTAAACAAACCTCCAAAGCCGCCTATGTCAGCCATAACACCCTTGGTATGAGTAGCAGCCACCAGAGGCTTGATGCGCTGAATAAATCTGTCTGCCTTTTTAATATCAACCCCGGCTTCTTTGTAGGATTCACCACGCTGCGCCATATCAACTCCTTAATTGCTGAAAAAATCAAAGTCTGAAAACACAAGCCACTAAATCATGCCTGTCATGGAAGATTTTAAGATACCTTTTTTCTAAATCAAGCTCAAGAATTTTAATCCTGAACTTGTTTAACGGGAACATATTCATAAAAACAAAATCTTTACTTGCTGAAAAATTTGCAAGCATGGAATGTAGTAAATCAACAAGTTGATATAATTAATAAAAAAGACCAGGAAGGTATGTGGCCAT
>JBHEPK010000009.1:2900-16492 GCA_046260325.1 Desulfonatronovibrio sp. | reverse complement strand
CAAAAAGCATTACTCCTTTGAAAACATCCGACAATGACACCCCATGCCCCATGGAAGCTACTATGTAAGTATTAATGCCCACAGGAGGTGTCACAGCTCCAAGAGTAGTAACCACAGTGATAAAGACTGCAAACCAGACAGGGTCATAGCCCATGGAGGCTGCTACAGGAAAAAAAATGGGGATGGTAATAATCAGAAGGGCCAGGGCATCCATAATGGCCCCCCCAATAATATAAACCATACCGATCAAAATAATAACCACAAATGACGGCAAAGCCATTTCACCAACAATATTGGCTAACTCAAAAGGTAGTCTGGTAACAGCTAAGAATCTGCCAAAAATCACAGCCCCCAGAATAATGGCCATGATCATGGCTGATACGCGCAAGGTATCTGTTAAAGCCAGATAGAATTTTTTCCAGCTCAGATTTCTTCCCAGAACTCCAATAAGCAGTGATAGAGAAGAACCTACCGCACCAGCCTGAGTAGGGGTAAAAAAGCCCTTTATCAGACCTGTCATAATCAAAACAAACAAAATAACAATTTCAATAGTGCCTTTCAGGGATCTCAATTTTTCTTTCATTGAAGTTTTTACGCCTGATGGTCCCAGCTGAGGATTTTTCCAACAGACAATGAAAATAACTGCAACAAAAAAAAGACACAGGAGAAATCCCGGAATTAGAGCTGCCCAGAACAAAACTCCAATGGCCTGACCGGTTTGAAGGCCAATTACAATCAACACCACACTCGGAGGTATAAGTACACCAAGGGTTGCTCCCACTGCTACACTCGAAGCACTCAGCAAAGGGTCATATCCGTATTTTTTCATTTCTGGAAGAGCTACTGTGCCCATGGTAGCTGCGGTTGCAGTATTGGAGCCGCATATAGCTGCAAAGCCTGTACAGGAAAGAATGGTGGCCATGGCCATGCCTCCACGAATTCTTCCCATCCAGACATAGGCTGCGTTATAAAGACGTTTATTGACACCTGCGTGAAAGCTGATCTGTCCCATAAGAATAAACATGGGAATGACCGTCAGCCCATAAGAAGAAAAAACGCCCCAGATCTCATCGCTGAGCATTCCCAAGGCCGCCTGGGGACTTACAACTATGGAAAAGCCGGCGAAACCAACAATAGCCATTGCAAATCCAACAGGTATACTCAAGAAAAAAATTATCAGCAGCAGGGCAACAATGCCGGAAAGTCCGATAAGAGTCAGGCTCATGCAGAAAAAATCCTCTTAGAAATGTATCCATTCACCATATTTTAATCTCTAACTTTGAAATTACTGCTTATTTTTAAAAATTAGAAGCTGGGCTGTAATCGTCAGAGCAATGGCAAAAAAACCAAAAGCCACTAAATAAATAATGGGGTAATATGCTATCCTGAGACTCTCAGAAAGTTCTCCAAACATTTTAAGGGACAACCCAAGGACTATCAGTCTTTGTATGATCAAAATAAAAAAACCTATTAGAAGAACTTGAGAAAAAACATTCAGGATATGTCTAATCTTTTTGGGAATAAAACGATCAAAGATATTGACTGTAATATGTCCATGCAGCTGCTGGGTGGGAGCTAATGCCAGACTTGCAACGAGAGCACCTAAGAAACCAGCAATTTCGTAAGAGCCCCGGATGGGATGGCCCATAAAACCAAAAATCATATTGCAGGTCGCCAGGGCCATCATAAGACAGAGAACCAGAGCACCAAGCCATAGAAGGATTCTATTCAGCTTAGAAGATATTTCAGCTAATATTTTCATAGTTAAGCAGATTATTCAGAAATCATCCTCTTAGCAGGAAGGTAGCCTTTAAAAGGTCCTATTGATCCTGTGCCTCAGATTCATAGTATTCTTTTATCCTTATCATATCAGCAAATATCGCATCAGCATCAAGGCCTTTTTTTGTCGCTTCAACTTTCCATTCATCAATAAGAACTTCAAGCTTAGAGCTTATCTCGGCGTGCTCTGCTGGAGTAAGTTCAAACAGCTGGGCATCATAATTTTCCCTGGCGTATTCAAGGGCTTTTTCAACATGTCCATCCATATATGTTCCTGTCCAGATAGCCTGCTCTCTGCCTAAATCTTCCATAACCTGACGCACGTCTTCAGGAAGACTGTTCCATTGCTTTTTATTCATAACCACTGCAAAAGGATAAATTTGCAGGTCAAGCCTTGTCTGGTAGGGTGTATATGCTGCAAAATTAAAATCAAGAAGGACCTCCATTGAGGACAAAAGTCCGCTGACCATGCCTCTTTGCAGGGCTTCTGGAGTTTCCGGCATGGGCATGGACACAGGAGTTGCTCCAAGGACTTCAAGAATTCTTGAAGCTGTACCAGAAGCTCTGATTTCAAGTCCCTTCATATCTTCCAAACTCTTTACTGGATCTTTGGTCATTAAATTTGATGGTGCATTGGCAAACATGGTCAGCACTTTTACCTGATCAAACTCTTCTGGCTGATATTCTTCATAAAGATCCCACAGCACAACACTGGCCACTCTGGCTGAGGTAAAACCAACAGGCAACTCAAGTACAGACGTCATGGGAAAGACACCAGGCTGATATGACATGGAGAGATTACCGATATCAGCCTGGCCCTGGATTACTCCTCTAAACATATTTTTGGCTCCAAGCAGGCTGCCTCCGGGGTAAGTATCTATCTGTACTTTACCATCTGTCCTGGCTTCAACTTCCTGTTTCCAGCGTTCCATCTGTACTGAAGGAAATGTATTGGCTGGTGGAAAGTTGGCATAACTTAATCTTATGGTCTCTGCAGAAGCCAAACCGTAAAAACCTAAAACAAGCACTGCAGTCATTAATATTCTTTTTATCATGTTTACCTCCGAATAAAAATTTTCATAAAAAAAGCCGCCAGGCTTGGAGCCTGCGGCCTCAAAAGATACGTTCACGCTAATTTTATTAATAAAATTAATTTTGCTCTGCACCAGGCCGAAATTATTTTTTCGACCGCCACCAGATCAAAACATACCTTTGAAAAAAGTTCATATACAATTTTTTTGACATCACAATAACTTAATTGGGCAGCAAAATATTTGTCAAGGCTTTTTAAGGCATCTCAGATATTTTACTCTTGAAAAAAAAGAATCCGTATAAGTATTATAGAGGAGGTGCATATCAATAAGTTGACAAACAATTGTGCAGATTGACGCCGCCAAAAGAAAAAAGAACCGTTTCTGGATGAAATACTAATCAATAAATGGCGTCTGCAGCTCTGTAAGTAATTCTGAAAGCCTGGCAGCCTTATTGGAATTAACATTAGTCAGAATGTCACCCGCCTGACGACCACGCATTCCAGCCAGAATTTTGACAGCTATATTTTCGTCAAGGGTTTCAAGAACCTGAGCTGCCTGTTGCGGCTTCATATTAGCATAAACATCTACAAGATGTCTGATTTTCTGATCCTTCAAGACATCAGCCTCTTCAAGCATTTTATCAAGACTTTCTTCTAACCTGCTCAGTTCATTTAATTTTCCATCTATCTCAGTCTCAAGTGCACGTAAATTCCTTTCGCGGCGATTCAGCTCTTCTTCCCGTTCCCTGATGCGTCTAAGCTCCTCATTTATATCCGCAGGCTGTTCACTCGCAACTTCTGCTTCAGACTCCTGATCCGCTGCCATGGCCAACCTTGTTTCCATAACAGCAGCCTTGGGAATGGACGCATTATTTTGTTCAATTCCGCTGTTGCCCATCATGGCCAGCATAAAACTAATCTTGACCACAGCCAAGAACATTATCATCTGGAGCAGCTTAGAAGGTTTTAGGCTTAAAGCGGACAACTGCCATTTCATCGAATTCTTTTTGCTCTTCTTTTTGTTGTTCATAATTAAATTTCAACTTTTGGTTTACTTTCAATTTTTCAATAATTTTTTTATCTTTACTTTTTTCAAGAAGATCCTGCCTTTTGAGACTGAGCTCCCTGGCCAGCTCTCTCGACCTCAGCTCAGCATGCTTCAAGTCAAAATTCAGTCGTTCAATATATTTATCCCAGAGCCAGATATCACCCTGGGTTATATCTTTTTTGGCTTTAATCTCTTTTTTGGCCTGATCTATTTCGTATTTAATATTATCAAGCACATACCTCTGTTCCTGATATTTCTTCCTGGCCCGGGCAAACTCCTGCTGGGCCTTTTCTTCTAAGCTTGTCCTGAAATCAAGAATCTTTTGCAGATTAAAATTAAATATTTTTCTCATCTTTGGCAACCATGTTTAATTCTTTCCACTTTCAAAAAGCATGCCCATAACCATTTGTCTTTCACAAGCCTTTTGTATAATATTTAAAAAATTGGTTATCTGAAAATACAACATACTCTCTACAAAAGGAATACCTGTCATGGATATAAAACGAAACATATACTTAAATACTATAACCATTGATGAAGCCCTGGAAAAAGTAAAAAATACCATTGATCCATCTAAGCTGATGGCCACTGAAACAATTCCTGCCCAAAAATCAGCATCAAGAATTACCGCAGGCCCTATCTGGTCGAAATATTCCTCACCCACATTTCACAGCGCAGCTATGGATGGTGTAGCTGTCATGGCGGAAAAAACATTTACAGCAAGAGAAGGAAGTCCTGTACTGCTGCGAAAAGATACGGATTATATTGAAGTCAATACCGGCAATCCCCTGCCTCCGGAAACAGATTGCGTTATCATGATTGAAAAAATTATAAAACAGGATGAAGAAAATATCCTTATTGAAGCACCTGCTTTTCCCTGGCAAAACGTGCGCCGGGTGGGAGAAGATATTGTAGCAACAGAACTGCTTATTCCTCAAAACCATGAACTTTCAGCATATGACGTAGGTGCACTCCTGAGCGCAGGCATCTGGGATGTGGATGTACGGGAAGAAATCAAATTACATGTAATTCCCACAGGTGATGAGGTCCTGGATTTTACGAAAAAACCCAACCCCAGGCCGGGCCAGGTAATCGAAAGTAATTCCCAGGTCCTTTCTGCTCTATCTATGCAGTGGCATTGTCAGATTCAAAGAGTTCCGCCAGTTCCAGATAATCCGGAAGAATTAAAAAGTGCTTTAAGATCAGCCCTTGATTCCCCGGCCCATATTATTGTCATCGGAGCAGGTTCATCTGCCGGAAGTAAAGACTACACCCGCAGAATAATGGAAGAATTTGGAACAGTACTTGTACATGGAATTAAGGCAATGCCTGGCAAGCCCACCCTCGTTGGAGTAGCTGAGAATAAAATCCTGATTGGAGCCCCTGGATATCCAGTAAGTTCTGTAATCTGCTTTGAACAGATAATAAAGCCACTGGTTTACTGGCTTTCTGGAAAATATCCTCCTCAACCTGAAACCATTCAAGCCAGGCTGACCAGAAAAATGCCGTCAAGGCTGGGAATGGAGGAATTCATTCGCGTATCCGTGGGCAGGGTCCATGATGATTATGTTGCCACGCCATTGGCTCGGGGGGCAGGCATGATTACTACCATGACCAAAGCCCAGGGCATTACTCGTATTGCGCAGGATCTTGAAGGACTGGCCAGAAACAAAAATATTGAAGTTGAGCTTTTCAGGCCCAGACAAGAATTGGACAGGGTACTTGTTGTTGTGGGCAGTCACGACAACACCATGGATATTCTAACCAATGAACTCATGGGCATGGATAACCCCATCCATCTTGCTTCAACCCATCTGGGCAGTATGGGCGGTATCACTGCAATTCTGGACAGAGCTGCCCATATTGCCGGAATTCATTTGTTTGACCCTGATACCAATGACTACAACTTTCCTTTCCTCCAGAAATATGCACCTGATCTTAATTTTAAAATAGTAAATCTGGCCATAAGACATCAGGGACTTATCGTAGACAGGGGCAATCCCAAAAAAATATCTGGCATAAATGATCTGACCAGAAAAGATATTCTTTTCGTAAACAGACAAAGAGGAGCCGGGACAAGAATTCTTCTGGATCATCACTTGAAACAGTCAGGGATATCCCCTGACCAGGTTAATGGATATGACAAGGAAGAATTTACTCATATGGCTGTGGCTGTTAATGTTCTCAGCCAGACTGCTGATTGTGCTATGGGAATAATGGCTGCGGCCAAGGCCTTGGATCTGGATTTTGTACCTCTCGCCAAAGAAAGATACGATCTGCTCATTCCAGATTATTCTTTTAACGAACCAAAAGTTCAAGTGCTGATGAATTTAATCAACACTTCCAATTTCCAGGAAAAAATTAGAAAACTTGGAGGATATGAAACAGAATTGACCGGGCGGGAAATGAAAAAAGGTATTCCTGGATTTTAGTCTAAATGCGCTCAGATGAGAGTTATTGCCAAAAGTCCACTCAGCTCTCCCCAGATTATGGCTGATCCTAAAAAATCACCATTAATGCCCTGATTTTTTCTGCCAAGGGAATATAATATATATACACCGAGAGACAACAGCAGAAGAGAAAAAACCATTAATTTTATATTTACAAATAACAGCCCAAACCCAGCCATTACAAATAAGTTCCAGGACAATGCTTTTTTATCTGCACCAGACAGAAAAAGTCTGGCAAGTCCAGGACGGGAATGCTTTTTTCCAACATAAGCCAGCAATACAGCTCCCAGTCGTCCAGTAATATATGCCCAGACAACGATCTCCCATAAATCCTGTACTGCTGCCTCATGAAGCAAAATAAGCTGACCGCTCATGCCAATAATCAGACCCATGACTCCAAAGGCGCCGATCCTGCTGTCCTTGATAATTTGCCAGAATTTATCACCCCTGGCCTGACTGGCCCAGGCATCCCATAAGTCAGCCCAGCCATCCCAATGGAGTCCTCTGGTGACATAAAAACCTGCTCCGAGGATAATCCAGGCCTGCACAAGAGGATAATCCTCTGCAATTCCCAAAATAACCGGAAGAGCTACAATGAGCCCCAGAATAAATCCAGCCAGGGTGAACCAGGGCAAGGTCCTGGCCATATCGTCATCATTGCAGCATTCTGGCCCTTTAATTCTGCTGAGAAATGACAGCGATAGAAAAAAGTCTGATATAAATTTCATATTAACTATCTTTTAAAAAAGTCTTCACTGCACAGATTAAAAAATCATCCGTTTGGAAAAACCTTTTCCAAGAACATTGAAGGTATTTTCGATTATCACAAATGCATTGGGATCATTGGCAAAAATTAATTCCTCAAGCCTCTTGAGCTGGAAATTATTCACCACTGTAAGCACGATCTTCTTTCGTTCTCCACTGTAAGCCCCCCGGCCGTAAAGAAAGGTCGATCCTCTTTGTATCTGCTGACCAATAGCTTTGACCATCTGTTCTGGAATCTCAGTGATAATAAGTACCATTTTACGCTGATTAAACATGGACATGAGATGATCTGCCACCAGAGCAGTCACAAAAACACTGGTCAGGGAATAGAGCACCAGGTCTGTCTCCAAAAACATAAAGCTGAAGGCAAACAAGACAAGATTAAAAACAAATCCGCTCTGGCCTATGGGAATATTGAATTTCTGGAAAAGGATCACTCCTACGATGTCCAGCCCCCCTGTGGAGCCGAAGGATCTAAGACTGAGCCCCATGCCCGTACCAAGCAGGATTCCGTAGGTCAGAGCAGCCAGGAAACTATCCCCGATGGGCAACTCAAGCTGGATTGTCTCTAAGAAGAAGGCTGTCATAACAAGGCCGTAAAGACTGTAAAAAAAGAATCTGCGGCTTACCAGCCACAAGGCTACTGCAAAAACAGGCACATTCAACACCAGCATCCATATCCCAGGGCTCATTGCGCCAGTTATATAGTACATAAAAAGACTCAGTCCTGAAAATCCTCCGGCAATGAACTCGTGATGAATGGCAACGCCATTAATACCAACGGCAATAATCAATGCAGCAACTGTTAAGAGCCCCAGGCACCATGCATGACCATAAACAAAACTTCTGATAAATGTGGACATAAAACAATAAACTCCTTGCCAGTCTAATAAATATTATCGCACTTGCTAAACTGCTAAAGCAGCCATGAAAAGCCTTGTATCCACTTAAGCTGCATCCGGCAACTTTAGAATAGCTTCCATCCTGAAAGTTTTTCTTTCCGGAAACGAAGAGCTTTTTTTCCAAGAAAATCAAGAAATTACGAGGATGAGCATCTTAATACGTTGACAAATAATTGTGCAGATTGACGCCGTCGAAAGAAAAAAGAACCGTTTCAGGATGAAAAATAGAATAACAAGCTGGATAAATTTGGTTTACTTTATACTTATTGCCTGATAATTTTATTAATTAACTATAAGGATACATTATGGAATTTAGAACCGTCACCTTAGGCATTCAACAAGACTTTAACAATCTTTTGAAAATCACTCCTCAGATAGCATCTGATTTCAGTTTTGCTAATGTTTATGGATGGGCTGAAGAATATAAACTGGAAATAGCCTTTGATGAAGACCTGGCCTGGATCAGACAGAATCAACCTGAGGTTGCCTATTGGGCTCCTATTGGGAACTGGGAGAAAGACTGGACCAAGATCATAGGCAAACTTCCCAAAAACTCAAAAATCCTGCGCATACCTGAGAAACTTGCCCTTATCTGGAAAGATCAAATTCCTGACATGGATATTTCCTCTGACCGTAATCACTGGGACTACCTTTATTCAATACCTGAATTGATTAATCTTAAAGGCAACAGGTTTCATAAAAAGAAAAACCTCTATAACCAGTTTATTAAAAAATATGAATACAGCTATGTTGAGCTTGAAAAAAAATACATTGAAAATGCCCTGGCCCTGCAGACAGAATGGTGCCTTTGGAAAGAATGTGATGACTCAGGGGCATTGGAGGCAGAAAATCATGTAATTGTCAGAGTTTTTTCCAAATGGGATGAACTCAAGGGACTGTTTGGAGCTGGGCTGATGGTCAAGGAGGATATGATAGCTTATACTGTAGCTGAGATCCTTCCTGACAACACCTTAGTAATCCATTTTGAAAAGGGATGTCCTGGCTACAAAGGCGTATATCAGGCAATTAACAAACTCTTTCTAAAGAATTCAGCTTCTAACCTGGAAACTGTTAACCGGGAGCAGGATCTGGGCGACAAGGGGTTGAAAAAAGCCAAGGAATCCTATAATCCTGTGACCTACCTCAAAAAATTTACTGCTAAGCTATAGCTTGACTTTACTACTCCCTACTCTTCTAATTTATCCCAGTATTTACAGGTCTTTTCAGGACAGGCCACATGCTCTCCTCTTGTCTTGGTTACTTTACGTACCAGTATTTTTGAATCACACTGGGGACAAGACTCATTTACAGGATAATTCCACACAGCATAATCGCATTTTGGATACTGGTCACATCCATAAAAAACCTTTCCTCTACGGCTGCCTTTTTCCACAATCTCACCATTACATCCTTCCACTGGACATGGAATTCCTGTTGTAAAAGGCTTTGTATATTTGCATTTGGGATAGTTATCACAGGCAATGAAACGACTGCCTGTACGGGCTTTCTTCAAAACCAGATCTCCCTGGCAGTCAGGGCAGACTCCAACCTTTTCCTTGATAACAGGCTCTGCCTCCAGAACATTTATCTTTCCTTCCTCGTCTCTGTTAAAATTGGAAGTACTCTTACAGTCAGGATATCCTGAGCAGGCCAGAAATGCACCGTTTCGACCGAAACGGATCAACATATTTTTCCCGCATTTTTCGCATTTGATATCAGTTTCCTTGCCTGCCTTGACAGTGGCCATTTCTTTTTTGGCTTTTTCAAGTGTAGGATAAAAATCTTCTGCAAACTGCTTTAACAGCTCTACCCAGTTTTTGTGGCCATCAGCAACAGTATCTAAAGATTCTTCCATCTGGGCTGTGAACCCGGTATCAAGAAGTGAAGAAAAATGACGGACAAGAAGATCACACACCTCAGAGCCCAGTTCTGTGGGCTGAAAATTTTTCTCCTCAAGGATTACATATTCTCTGTCCATCAAAGTAGAAATAATTGCAGCATAAGTTGATGGCCTGCCAATTCCAAGCTCCTCAAGTCTTTTAACCAGTGATGCTTCAGAGTATCTCGCTGGAGGCTGGGTAAACTTCTGTTCTTTTGTCAACTTATCAAGATTTAAGGATTCATCCTCGGTCAACTTGGGAAGAGATACATCGCCTTTATTTCCTGCCGAGGAGTAAACCTTTAAAAACCCATCAAAAATAAGCCTTTCACCTTTGCTGCGCCACAAGGTGTTTGCTGCAGAAATAGTTATCGTAGTATCCCAGAACCTGGCAGCAGCCATCTGAGAAGCCATGAATCGTTCCCAGACAAGTTTGTAAAGCATATACTCAGGCCTGGGCAGATAAGATTTTACTTCTTCAGGAGTTATAAGGGGGTCTACAGGCCGTACTGCTTCATGAGCGTCCTGGGCTGAACCCTTGGACTTGAAATATCTTGTTTTGGGAGGATAATAATCTTTGCCCAGAGTGGAAGTGATCCATTTTTTTGCAGCATCTTGTGAGTCTTTTGACACCCGGACTGAATCCGTACGCATATAAGTAATAAGAGCAGTAGTCCCTTTGTCTCCAAGATCAACACCTTCATACAGACGCTGGGCCACTGACATGGTTCTCTTGGCTGTAAATCCCATGCGGTTACTTGCTTCCTGCTGCAACGTTGATGTAATAAATGGAGGCTTGGGATCACGTTTGCGTTCCTTTTCTTCTACAGAGCTGACTTTAAACTGGGATTTCTTTAAAGCCTCTTCCAAGGCCAGCGCCTCTTTCTCCGAACCAACATGGGCTTTTTTATTGTCTATCTTCCAGAGCTGGGATTCAAAATCATCTCCTGTAGCGCAGGAAAGTATGGCCTTAAATACCCAATACTCTTCAGGGGTAAAAGCCTGTCTTTCCCTTTCCCGTTCAACAATCATGCGCAGGGCAACAGACTGGACACGGCCCGCTGAAAGACCCCGCTTGACTTTACTCCACAAAAGAGGAGAAATTTTATAGCCCACCAGCCGGTCGAGGATTCTTCTTGCCTGCTGGGAATTAAACAAATCCTCGTTAAGGTCCCTGGGATTTTTAAGAGCCTCTTTCACAGCCCTGGAGGTAATCTCATTAAACTGGATACGTTTAATATTGGTATTCTGTTTTTTAATGAGCTCGGCAATATGCCAGGCAATGGCCTCTCCTTCCCGGTCAGGGTCAGGAGCCAGAAAAATCTGGTCAGATTTCTTGGCACTCTGCTGAAGCTTGGTAACAACCTTTTTCTTGCCGTAAATTATTTCATACTCAGGCTCAAAATTACCATCTTCGCTGACACCCAGGTTTTTTTTGGGCAGATCACGAATATGACCTACAGATGCCTCAACAAGGTAATCCTTGCCGAGAAATTTCTTAATGGTCTTTACCTTAGCCGGTGACTCTACAATAATTAAGTTCTTGCTCATAATGTGGGTGCGTATAAGCACAGGCTTTTTGTTTGGCAAGCAAAAATTTTTCAAGTCTTTTTCTTGCAAAGGATGTTTTTTTTCTTTATGCCCCAAAAACCCTACTTATTTGGAGATACAAACATGAAAACAGCGATAATCGGTTTTGCAGGCAGTGGAAAAACTGAACTTTTTAAGGCATTGGCCGGACCAGGGTCTGCTCATGCCGGAAGAGCAATGGTCAAGGTCCCCGAACCCCGGCTGGAACCTTTGACAGACGTATTCAAACCCAAAAAAATAACCAAGACTGAAATCGAATATCAGGACATGCCAGGCAGTGGTGGCAACAAATCTCTCGGCAACAAGGTGTTATCTGAAATTCGCGGCTGTGACTGTTTCCTGGCTGTCCTTGACGCATATTCAGGAGGAGTTGACCCGGCTGAACAGCTTTCCGCCATTGAAGCAGAGCTCATTGTTTCAGATATGGCTGTCATTGAAAAAAAACTTGAACGTCTAACCCAGGACAAACAAAAGGCCAAGCACCTTTATGATGCCAAAGAAGAAGAGCTTCTTAAAAAGGCCATGGAGTCCCTGGAGCAGGAGAAACCTTTGCGCTTGGACAAAGATCTCAGCTCAGAACCTGCCCTCAAAGGGTTTGCATTTCTTTCAGCCAAACCAATGCTGTATGCATGGAATATCTCTGAATCAAAAATGGGAAATTTCAATCTGCCCCAGGACCAGATCGGCATGAGTCATATTTCCGTATCAGCCATGCTGGAAAGAGAAATGGCTGAGCTTGATGATCCTGAAGAGCTTGAAATGTTCATGCAGGACCTCGGGGTGGAGGAGTCAGCTTTGGACAGAGTTATAGCTAAAACATATAATCTGTTGAATCTCATTACTTTTTTAACTGCCGGGGAAAAAGAAGTCCGTTCATGGGCTATCAGCAGTGGATACACTGCTGCTGAAGCTGCCGGAACCATTCATTCAGATATCCAGAAAGGTTTCATCAGAGCCGAGGTCTTAGCCTGGGAAGATTTCCTGGCAACCATGGACATGAAAAAGGCCAAGGAAAAGGGAGTCCTTCGCTTAGAAGGAAAAGATTACATTGTAAAAGACGGCGATATAATCACATTCAGATTTAATGTTTGATCGAAATGCTTAAAAACTTATCTGTAATACTGTCCAGGCCCAAATATCCGGAAAATATCGGATCTGTTGCCAGGGCCTGTGTCAATATGGGCTGCTCAAGCCTTATCCTGGTAAATCCGTCTCATTTTGATCTGGAAAAAGCAGCGCCTCTGGCCACGACCAAAGGCAAGTTAATTCTGGAACAGGCTCAATTATTTGAAACCCTTGCAGAAGCTTTAAAAAGCTTTAACAAAGCATATGCAACCACTGCCAGGCTTGGAAAATGGCGTAAAGGAATATTAACCCCCTGGGAAGCTGCAACCCAGATTATGGATCAAAAACCGCCTTCATCAAAAACTGCTCTGGTATTCGGGCCTGAGGACAAAGGACTGCTCAATGAAGAAATTGAACTGTGCTCCAATATTGTTTCCATTCCCACCTCAAATGATGCCTGGTCTCTAAACCTGTCCCAGGCAGTACTTATAGTCCTTTATGAGTGCTTCAAACAAGTTCCAGTAACAGAGTCAAGAAACATCAAAACTAATGACTCAAGACTCATCACCATGGAAGAAAATCAGATTCTGCACAAAAATATCCAGGAAGCAATGCTTAAAATAAATTATCTCCATCCAGAAAACCCTGATTATTTCATGATGCCCATGAAAAGATTTCTGGCCAGGACAGAACTGCGTGAACACGAATTTAATCTGCTTATGGGCATTTGCCGGCAGATAAAATGGATAGTTAGAGATCGGGAAGACAATCAATCATAGAAATTTTTCCAGCATTCAGCTTTTTATGGCGATATACTTTCCCGATACTTCCTCAAGACTCTGTTTTGAAAATGGTTTGAAAGCAATATCATTCACTCCTGCCTTTCTGGCATCCTCATTGTCCTGGGTTTCATTCTGGGTGGTAACCATAACAATGGGTAATTGCTTTATGGTATAAATTTGTCTTATGCCCCCAATCAAATCAATACCTGTCATATCCGGCATGTTAAGGTCTGTAAAAACAATCTCTGGTTTATTGCTTTTAAGCCATTCTAAGGCCTTGCGGGGAAATTCAAACAAAA
>JBHEPK010000009.1:0-2890 GCA_046260325.1 Desulfonatronovibrio sp. | reverse complement strand
CCGCCACTGGTCTTTTCCTGGCTTTGGGTTCTTCAGGGACAAGCTTTTCTGCCAGATGCATATAGCCGTATTTCTGCAGAAGAGATTGAAAAAAGGAACGCTGGTCCGGCGCTGAAATCCTGGTCAGATAGCTGATAGCCATTTCCTGAAAAGCTGAATTTTCAATGAGAGCTATAAAAAGATTTTTGGCCTGAGAACTGATTATTGCCCGAACCGTCTTCAATGCGTCATCGTCGCGCTGCCTGACCATATTCTTCACTCCAGCCACCAGCACCTCATTGAGGTTGCGGTCAATGGCAGAAGCTGCAGCTACACAGACATGTTCTTCACTGTCAGTGAGCCCCCTGGCCAGGATATAGGACCCTTTATCCAAGGAAAGCTGACCAAGGGTTTCATATGCTGCAAAGCGGACATTGGCATCCTTGGGCTCCTGGGCCAGAAGTTTCCTGATGGGGACCAAGGCAGAAGCGTCTCCTATAGCCCCCAAAACATTCAGGGTATGTACCTGAAGATCAGGATCATCAAAAAAAAGATTTTCACCTAACATGGGAACTGCCTTGGGACCGATGCGAACCAGCTTGGCCTTGGCATAGTTTCTTAAATGAGCATAATGAGATGCAATGGTCTGATTGAGCTTATTCAGGGAAGTCTGGTCCTGAATCTGTGAAAATACATCAAGAATAAGAATATCTAACTGATGATCTGTGCCCATCTTTTCAGCTAAGCGCTGCATGGCTGTAGGTGTTCCAATTCTGCCCAGAGTCTTAATTGCTTCAAGAATCAGGGGCTTGCTGTTGGAATATAAAAACTCACTTACAGCATTGGTCGCTCCAGGAAAACCAAGAATGCCCAGGCCGATGAGGGCCTCTTTTATTACCTTCTCATCAAGTTCATTAGCCAGAATGCCCACCAGAATGGCTGATGCACCGTTAACCCTGGCTTCCGAAGCAATATTAATAAAAAGTTCCCTTGGCTCGACCTTGTCCATTATAGTTTTTAACAAAAAATCAGGCTGTTCAAGGGATTTGGCAATTAGCACCCCCCTGACTTCAGGCAGATTCGTAGTTAAAAACCTGTCTTTTTGAATCAGCTCTGTTAAAAGGGGAATGCTGAAGTCGGCATTACCCTGCTCTAAAAGATTGACCAGCTTTTTCTGGGTATCCTTATCAACCTGTCCCAGATAAGATAAAACAATCCGTGCCTTTATCAGATCAGATTTTTCAATATTATCTTTAAGCTCTTCAACGAGATGTCTTGTGTCAACATCCATTATTTTCTCCTTAAGGTAGTTTCCATACGGAAAGTCTTTTTCCGGATGGAAACAAGGTAATTATTTCTGGATTTTTTTAACCGCTAATATAAATTCATTTTTTTTTCAATATAATTTCAAAAATGTACTTAAGTGGTTTGAAGCTTGTTTATTACGTTGTCATTCAATATCTTCAGAATCAGACTTTTAAGCAGACCATTAGCTTTTGCAGCTACTCTGAGTATTTCTTCATGGGAAGTCTCAGCCATACAATCCGGTAAATTTTTATTGGTTAAGCAGGACAATCCCAGAATTTCCATGCCCATGTGTTTTGCAGCAACAGCCTCCAAAACTGTAGACATACCAATGGCATCAGCCCCCAAGATCCTGAAAGACCTCGTTTCAGCAGGTGTTTCCAGTGAAGGACCCTTTATGCTCACATAAACTCCCTTTTTTAAAGGAATCTTTAATTCAAGTGCTGAATTTTCTGCAATATTTATAAGATTTTTTGAATAAACACTGCTCATATCTGGAAACCTTGGCCCCAATTCTTCAATATTATCTCCCACCAAAGGATTTTCCCCTGTGAGGTTGATATGATCTGAAATGAGCATAATATTTCCGGTATTAAACAAGGGATTTAATGCTCCAGCCGCATTGGTAAGGATTACTGCCCGGGCTCCAAGAAGCTTCAATACCCTAAGCGGCCTTACTATATCTGAAGAAGAGTAACCTTCATAAAGATGTGCCCTGCCAGCCAGAATAGCGAGATTAAAACCATTCACCCGGCAATGGATCAAAGATCCTTCATGGCCGGCAATGGTTGAAATAGGAAAATTAGGAATCCGGGAATAACTGATTTTCATAACCTGCTTCATGGAATCAGCAAGAGCACTTAGACCGCTCCCAGTGACTATAACCATATCCGGTTGAAAATCAGGATGATTTTTTTTAAAAAAATTTTCTGTTTCCAATACTTTTGTTTTTTCCAACATAATGTTATCCATTTTTTTACAGATTTCTGATATTATGAGTTTGCAGGAAAAATTGATTATACTGCCTTTTATAAACCAACATTTTATCAACAAAGACAGATAAGGGCATTTAATGGATATTGCAACTTTTTTTGGTATCATTGTAGGTTTTTCTCTGGTCATCGGAGCCATATTCATTGGAGGTGCAGTTGATACTTTTGTCAATATTCCGGGAATAATGATTGTCCTTGGCGGGACTATGGCTGCTACAACCATTAACTTTCCTGTAAGCGAAATAAATAAGGCCCTGAGGGCAGCATTCTATATCTTTTCCAAAAGAAACGTATCATCCAACGATGTTGTTAACACCATGGTCAGGATTGCTGATATCAGTCGAAGGGATGGGCTTCTCGCCTTGGAAAACATCCAGACGGAAAACGCGATCCTTAAAAAGGCTTGTCAACTTATAGCTGACAATACTGATCCCATGATGATCTCCGAGACTCTGCGCATTGAGATATCATCTCTTCGAAGCAGACATGCAATTATCCAGGATGTCTTCAAAAAAATGGCTGCTTTTTCACCAAGCTTCGGCATGATTGGAACTCTCATAGGTCTGGTTCAGATGCTCACAAGACTCGATGATCCAGCCTCCATTGGTCCGGCC
>JBHEPK010000089.1:7453-7827 GCA_046260325.1 Desulfonatronovibrio sp. | reverse complement strand
GTCCATACAGTAAGTTTTCCCCTCCTGGGCCGCTGAGTCTTCCTTCAAACATGAATATTTTATCCTGGCTAAGCCTGGCAGCCTCCAACCTTTTATGAGTTGAAAATATTATTGATATTCCCGTTTCTTTGCGAATATCCCGGACAACCTTTTCTATTAAAGCTTGATTTTCAACATCTACACTGGCTGTGGGCTCATCAAAGAGCATCACCTCCGGCTGGCAGGCCAGGGCCCTGGCAATGGCCACCCGCTGGGTTTCTCCTCCTGAAAGCTTATGGGCAGGCCTGGTTGCAAAACCCTTCATACCTACCCGTTCCAAGCTTTCCATGGCCAGCCTGTATCTTTGTTCTTTTGATATACCCCGCATTTTCGGA
>JBHEPK010000089.1:0-7443 GCA_046260325.1 Desulfonatronovibrio sp. | reverse complement strand
GTGCTGAACATTATGGGATGCTGATCCACCAGCACTGCCTTACGTCTGAGAGGATAAAGATATTTTTCCCGCCACTTTACCTGCTGGCCATGAAAAAATAAACAGCCTGAAGATGGCGGCCTGAGAAAGGCCAGAATATGCAAAAGAGTTGTTTTGCCGCATCCATTGGGACCAAGCAATGCATAGCTGCCGCCTTCATCCAGACTCAGATGGTCAATATCTAAGACAGTCCGGCCATCAAAAACCTGTTTCAAATCCTTTAATTCATACAGGCTCACCTGTTGCCTCCGTACCGGCCCTGAACCACCTGCAAAAAAATATTCATCAGCAGACTGACAAACAGAAGAACTACTCCCAGGGCTACAGCCAGAACAAATTCTCCTTTGTTATGCTCTAAGGCCATGGCCGTGGTCATGGTCCTTGTGAATCCCTTGATATTTCCGCCCAGCATCATGGCTATGCCTATCTCTGCTATTACTCTGCCGAATGCAGCAATGATGGCTGCCAGGATGCCGAATCTGGCCTCCCGGGCAATTGCCAGAGAAGTCTGGACAGGAGCTGCCCCCAAAGTCATGGCAGTTCTGCGGTACCGCTCGTCAATACGGCTTACAGCAGACACTGTAAAAGTAGCCACCCAGGGCAGGATCAAGATCACCTGACCAACAATAATGGCTGCCGGGGTGTAAAGAAGTCCCATATACCCAAGCATGCCACGCCTGGACAGAAAAGCGTAGACCAGAAGGCCAATAACCACTGTGGGAAGAGCAAGGAGGGTGTTGAGCACAGTAATCACTCCCCTTTTCCCTTTAAACTCATTGACAGCAATGACAAAACCCAGGGGAACGCCCATAACCGAGGCCACAATGGTAGAAAAAAAACTTACATACAAGGAAATGTAAACTATATGGTAAAGCTCTGGATCAAGAGACCAGAGCATTTTAAAAGCCTCAATAAGGCTTTGACTTAAAAAATCCATTTATTCCTTCTGAGCATCAGGTGTAAAAAGTTGCTTGCCGAGCAACCTGTAGGAACCAATAAGTTCCTGGCCTCTGTCCGAAATCATCCACTGGGCAAACTCTCTAACCAGGTCATAATTTACGTGAGGATGCATTTCCGGATTGACCGGAATAATCCCGTAAGGATTTTTCAGCATGTCATCACCTTCATAAACAATGTCCAGCTCATATTCTTCATCACGACCGAACTTGTATTTGAGAAAAGTTCCTCTGTCCGCAAGCACATAGCCGTTCTGCTCTTCTGCAAAAAGAAGGGCCTGCCCCATGCCCTGTCCAATGGCATAGTACCAGCCATCACCCTGTTCCGGTGCTGCTTCTTCTGTAAGGGGCAGGTCCGTGGCTTTCCAGAGCTGCTTTTCCCGGCCATGGGTTCCGCTGTCATCCCCGCGGGAAACAAAAGGCTTCTCTGACCCGGCTATAAGGGTAAAGGCCTGTGCCACGCCTTCAGCGCCCTTGACCCCGGCCGGATCTTCTTCAGGACCGACTATAACAAAATCATTGTACATGATATAGTAGCGTTTGGTCCCATAACCTTCTTCCACAAACTTGTCTTCCCTGCTCTTATCATGAACAAAAATCACATCGCAATTGCCGTCCATTCCGTCTCGAATGGCCGCTCCTGTGCCTTTGGACATGACCCTCACGGTTATGCCTGTGTCCTCGGTGAACTTTGGCAGAAGATAGTCCAGCAGCCCTGAAGCTTCAGTGCTTGTGGTGGTACTCATGGTAATGACCTTGTCCTGGGCCTGACAAGGCAAAATCCCGGCAAAAATAAAAACTGTGAGAATTAATAGTATGATCAACCTTTTCATAAAAAACCTCCTCGGCAGGCATAAGAAACCCAGACAGCAATAAAATCCATAAATACTTATCAACGGCAGGGGTTACTTGGACTGTCAGTGCATGCATTGCTCTGATATTCTGGATGGATTACCCTGTTGTCAACAGGAAAGCTTAAAGCTATAAACCCTGACCATGAGCAACATAAAAGAATTCATAGCTAAGAACGACAAGTACGCCATCCATTCTGAAATTAAACTTATTGAGGCTTCAGAAGGATTTGCCAGAGCAAAAATGGTTGTGGAAGACATACACCTCAATGGTCTTAAAATGGTCCATGGAGGAGCAATCTTTACCCTGGCAGACCTGGCTTTTGCCGCTGCTGCTAATTCAAGACAACAGGCAGCAGTGGGAATAAACGCTAACATCTCTTATATACGCCCAGCCGGGATGGGAGATATCCTCTATGCTGAGGCCAGAGAAATATTCTCCAATAAAAGCCTTTCCGGATACATGGTTGAGATCAAAAATCAATCCGAAGTCCTCGTGGCAACATTTCAGGGGACGGCCTATAAAAAAGGCCCATGGACAGATTATATATAGTCGCAGCCAAAGAAAACCAATCAGAACCGTGGATAGCATTACAGAATGTTTAGTACTTACAAGTAACTTAAGGCGAATAGGCAACCAATTCAGCCATTTATACTTTTGCCATACAGATTGCTTCGTTCGCTACGCTCTCTCGCAATGACAGGTGTTGCGTAACCACGTCTGTGGCTGTCAGGTGTCATTGCGAGCGAGTCTTCGAGCGCGGCAATCTCTCTCGCGCTGAGGTAATTTAAAGTTACTTGTCGGTTTGGTCCCGGGCACGCCCGGGTGGGACGCTTATCAAAATGTGACTCAAAAGATACCTTTATGTCACATGAATTACATATTCACCGGGTAAGAACACACATGTCCTGATGAGGTTCCAGGACATTCGACTTATCTTCGTCTGCCTCCTGAAAACAGACAAGAATCGGCCTCCTGAGTACTGTCCGGCGTTCTGCTGCTGAAGACTGTTAAGGCCTCTAACAAACCCTCAGCATAGCCGCATATGCGCAACTATAAGTAGAGCGCCGGACTTTATTTTCAAATCATGCAAACAAAGAGGTATATTCCATGAATCTTACATTAAACCATAACCCCCAGAAAAACATGCCACACATAAATAAAGTCCAGGAAAATTCCCTGCATGAAATCAACCTTAACAGAAATCTTTTCGCTCATCACAATCTGGTATTAATGTATTTTGAAATAAATGATCTGAATCTTTTTGAAAACTTCTTTGGCTCAGCAATAGTGATGCAGGCCATGGAAAAGGCTTTTACAAGTCTTCATAAACTATGCGCAAGCCTTATTAAGGGCTACTTTGAAATTAAAGAAATCAACCACTCCGGCCATATTATAATCTTTGAAAAAGAAAAACTTGAAACAGCGGATATTGTAAATCTTCTGGTTAAAATCAAGCCCATTATCCGTGAAGAAATCAACAAGGTCTTTGTTCCTCTCACAGGACAAAAAGCCGATCTAAAAGTGGGATATTCTTTTCTGCCAAGTGAAAACGGTAATTGTTCTTTTCAGGAAAAAATATACCGGGCTACAATGCAGGCCCGTCAATCTGCAGTATGCAAGCTGGATTTAAATGAATTACCTCTTCTGCAGGAGTTAAAGGACATCATTGAAACCCCAGGGGTAAATTCAGTTTACCAGCCTATAATGGACTTCAAAACCAACGAGATAATCGGATGGGAAGCATTGGCGCGAGGTCCCAAAAACAGTCAATTTCACACTCCTCTTGCTTTGTTTGATTTTGCTGAAGACACAGGACTGCTGTTTCCCTTAGAAAGAACCTGCAGGGAACAGGCAATCAAAACCATTGGTAACTTAGAAAAAGATCAAAAAATATTTCTCAATATCCATCCCAAAACTCTGGTGGACCCGAATTTTAAAACCGGGGAAACCATGCGCCTCTTGGAAAAATACAATTTGACCCCAGACAATGTGGTTTTTGAGATCACAGAAAGGCACAGCACCAAAAACTTCACCCTGTTTTATGAATCCCTGAACCATTATCGACAACAGGGCTATTTGGTTGCTGTAGATGATCTTGGAGCAGGTTATAATGGACTTTTTTCCATTGCTGAAATCAAACCTGATTTTATCAAAATAGACATGAGCCTTACTCAGGGAGTGGAGAACAACCCGGCCAAAAGGGCCCTGGTAGAGGCCATTATCACCTTTGCCGAAAAAATGGACTCTCAGATTATCGCTGAAGGCATTGAAACAAGAAATCAGTTAGAAGCACTTATTGCAATGGGTGCGCATTGCGGCCAGGGCTATTTCCTGGCCAGGCCAGATCACCCCAAGCCTGTTCCTTCTTTCAATTTCAAATCATACATTCCCAAAGAAATTCTGAGTAATGCAAAGTTTTTTGGAGGAATGAAAATCAGAGAACTTACTGAATCAACATCCTCCGTAAAAAAAGAAACCAAAATCAGCAATATAAAACCATTTTTCGAAGACAATGATCCCATATCAGCCATTGCTGTCTGCGATAACGAAAAGCCTCTGGGATTGATTATGAGCCATCATTTAGATCAGCAGCTGAGTAATTTTTACGGAGTAGCCCTTTATTACAGTCGAGACGTTACCAATCTCATGGACTCAAGCCCGCTCATAGTTGACGCTGACGACCTGGTGGAACAGGTAGCCAACAAAGCCGTAAAAAGGAACAAATATAAGTATTTTGACAATATAATTGTTACGGAAACAGGAAAGTATATCGGTACAGTTTCTGTCCAAAAAATGCTGGATACCCTGACCCAGATTCAGGTGGAAATTGCCAAGGGTGTCAATCCTCTTACCGGCCTTCCAGGCAATACTTATATTGATAAAGAGGTTGAATCCAGGATTCATAAATATGGCAGCAACCTGAGTATAATTTACGCAGATCTGGACAACTTCAAGGCATACAATGATGTCTACGGGTTTAAGCAGGGAGATCAAATTCTTCAGTTCATGTCCAAAATACTGAGCTGGTCAGCAAAAAGACATGGTTCCGGCGATGATTTTACAGGCCATATAGGCGGAGATGATTTCATTATAATCACATCAACAAAAAAAGCTGAACGGATATGCAGGGGAATTGTGCGCTGCTTTCAAAGACTTGGAAAAAACTTCTACTCTCAGCAGGATCGTAAAAAAGGGTTCATTCAAGCCAAAAGCCGGGATGGAATAGACCAGGAATTTCCTATGATTTCCGTTTCTCTTGCCATTGTAGACTGCTTTGAAAACGTGACTCTCAACCAGATCAGCAAACTGGCAGCAGGCACCAAAAAACTTGCTAAATCCAAACCGGGAAATGTGTTTGTCCGCAACAGAAGACTTCCAGCAGAAGAAACCTGCGAAGTTATATCTGAAAAATAGATTAAACCTGGATCAACTACTGACCCGGAGGTGAATCATGAAAAACATGACCAGAATGGACATGCATGTCCATTCCAAATACTCCACCAGACCCACTCAGTGGATTCTTCAAAAAATGGGTTGTTCTGAAAGCTATACTGAACCTGCTTATATTTACAAAAGACTGAAAGAAAAAGGTATGGATCTAATAACCATTACAGACCATAACCGCATAGATGCCTGCCTGGAAATAGCCCACTTAGAAGACACCTTTATCAGTGAAGAAATCACAACCTATCTGCCTGACGACAGATGCAAACTGCATGTCCTGGCCTATGATGTATCTGAGAGTCAGCACAAAGAGATACAGAAGGTCAGACCCAATGTATATGAGCTTGTTGACTACCTGGACCTGGAAAATATTATACATGCCATTGCCCATCCTTTCTTTTCCATTAACGGCAAGATGAACTATGACAACTTTGAAAAACTTCTGCTGCTTTTTTCAATCTTTGAATTCAACGGTGCCAGGGATACAAGCCTGAATACCGGACTTGAATTTATCCTCAACAATCTCTGCCCCAAAGATTTTGAATATCTGGAAAACAAACATGGCTTCAAAGCCAGGTCAGTCCGTCCCTATGATAAGGGCATGATTGGTGGATCAGATGACCACAGCTCATTAAATATTGGCAGAATGTTCACAGAAGTTGAGGGGATATGTCCAAAAGCTGAGTATCTTGAAAAGATTCAAAACAGAAAATCCAAAGCCCTGGGAAGTGCTGCAACACCCAAAACCATGGCCCACAATCTTTATGCCATTGGATATCAGTTCTGCAAAAAAAAGTTCAATCTTGAAAAATATGTGGGCAGGGACAGCTTTCTTCAATTCATGGACAAGGCTCTGCATCCTGGACATACACCTCCCAAAAACTTTCTCAACTCTATACTCACCTATATGAGCAGTAAAAGAAGATTTCGTCCTGTTCAGGGAAACAGAGAACTGCACCAGGTTTTAAGCAAAGAAACTGAAAAGCTTATCCGTACTGATCCGGAAATAAATAAAATTGTCCGGGCATCAGTCAATCCCCGGGAACATATGGGAGCCAAATGGTTCAGGTTCGCTTCCAAAGCTGGAAACAAAGTCCTCTCCCACAGCGCTGAACAGCTGCTCAGGCAGGCCTCATTATCAGGCTTCATGAACTTATTCCAGACCCTGGGATCAGCAGGGAGCCTGTATTCAATGCTTTCTCCCTATTTTTTATCTTATTCCATGTTCAACCAGGACAGGATTCTGAGCAGAGATTTTGTAAAAAAATTCAACGAACACAAAAAAATCAGACAGTTCAAGCCAGATATCAAGGTAGCCCACTTTACGGATACATTTTATGAGGTCAATGGAGTTGCACTTACCCTGCAGCAACAAGCCGCTCTCGCTGCCAAATCAGAAAAGGAGATGACCATTATCACCTGCAAGCCTGACAGCAGATATATGCAGGAGAAACCTAATGTTAAAAATTTTGACCCTATTGGAGTCTTTGAGCTGCCTGAATATCCGGAAATAAAGCTTTTCTATCCTCCGTTTCTGGAAATGCTTGATTTCTGCTTTGACCAGAAAATCACCCATATCCATACTGCCACCCCCGGCCCCATAGGAATGGCGGCCTTAGCTGTTTCAAGACTGCTCCAGCTGCCCATTTACGGCACATATCATACATCTTTGCCTCAATACACCGGGTACTTAACCGGAGATTTTGCCTTAGAGGCTGTAATGTGGAGATATATGGTCTGGTATTACAACCAGTTGAACATCGTGTTTGCGCCTTCTCTAAGTACTTCAAGAGAGCTCCAGGCCAAAGGAGTTCGCCAGGAAAAACTTAAGGTCTATCCCAGGGGAGTTGATATCAACAGATTCAGCCCTGGTAAACGCAATGGCTTTTTTGAAAAGAACTTCGGTATAACTCATAAAATAAAACTCCTGTATGTAGGAAGGGTATCCAAGGAAAAGAATCTGCATATTCTGGAACAGGCATTTAAAGAACTCGTTAGTGTCTCAGACAATATTCATCTCATTATTGTGGGAGATGGACCTTACCGTTATGAAATGGAATATAACCTTAAGGACTTGCCTGTTACATTTACCGGATATTTAAACGGAGAAGATTTAACCCAGGCTTATGCGTCTTCAGATCTGTTTGTC
>JBHEPK010000088.1:0-8073 GCA_046260325.1 Desulfonatronovibrio sp. | reverse complement strand
GAAAGAAAGAAAATCATGCGAGCTTATGGGGCAGAAATTATTTTGACCCCCGGCCACCTGAGCACAGATGGGGCCATTGAAGAGGCATATCGAATGGTTAGGGAAGAACCTGATAAATATGTGCTCATGGATCAGTTCAACAATCCAGCCAGCATAGAAGCCCATTATCAGACCACGGGATTAGAAATATGGGAGCAGTCAGATAGACAGGTGACCCATATCGCTGCCTGTCTTGGAACCACAGGAACCATCATGGGCATTACTCAGAGGATGCGTGAAATTGCTCCGCATGTTCAGTGCATAGGGATTGAGCCTTATCCTGGTCACAAAATTCAAGGTTTAAAAAACATGCAGGAATCATATCCTCCTGGCATTTATGACAAAAAAAATCTTGATATGGTTGCCAGTGTAAATGATGAAGATGCCTTTGCCATGTGCAGGGAGCTGGCTCACAAGGAAGGGCTTTTTGTGGGTATGAGCTCAGGTGCTGCCCTGGCAGGATCTCTCAAGCTGGCAAAAGAAATAAAGCAGGGAGTTATTGTTACAATTTTTTCTGACAGTGGAGAAAGATATTTGAGTACACCTCTTTTCAAGGTTCCTGAAGAGGATGGAATCAAGTTTTTTGACCTGAAATCCAGAAAAAAGATTTCCTTTCAGGGGACTAAAAAGGCTCCTGTTTTGTTTACCATAGGGCCGAGGACCAATTTCCCTGATGACCCGGATTTCTGGAGGAGGGCGGTTTTTCTGGATGTTGTAAACCGTTACCTTTATCACAAAAAGTTAAAGCCCTATGCAGTTGCCATAATAGCAGACTTTGACGATACAACTCTTGAAGCGGTCAGGTCCGGTGATTCAAGCCTGAAAAAATTCAGTCAGGATGTAGTCTATCAACTGGAAAAGATTTCCGGTCAGATGAATATGAGCCCGGGTTTCAATTATACTCCTGCATCTGAGTATCTTGATGAAGGGGTTCAGGTTTGTTCTAAGCTCTTGTCCAAAGGTCTGGCTTACGAAAAATTAAGGTCTGTATATTTTGATGTGGGTCGTGATGAAGACTATGGCACATTGGCTTCAGTTGATCCCAAAACAATAATTTCAGGAAAGACTGTTGATCTTGAGGATTATGTCAAGGACAGTCCCAGAGATTTTACTTTATTCAAAAGAGCCAGCCTTAAGGATCTTAAAGAGGACAATGTCCTCAAAACAAGATGGGGTAATGTCAGGCCTTCCTGGTATCTTCAAATGGCTGCCTCTGTTCGCGAAGATCATCTGGACCTGGTACTTGCCGGTGAAACCCATTTCTTCCCTCACTTGGACAATCTGAAAAGTATCTGGAAGGGTTCATCAGGTCTGACGCCTCAATGCTGGATAGTTGCTCAGTCGGTAAAGTCAGAACCTGGGGGAAAGGAACTGCCGGGCCTTGACAGTATTTCAAAGGGGGAGATTGGCTTTTATGCTCTGCGCATCTGGCTTTTGTCTGTTTCATACCATAAGACTCTTTTATATTCAGAGAAGAATCTAATTATGTGGGCCAGAAACTGGCATAGAATTCAGGAGTTATTTGCGTCTTTGAAAACAGACAGTTTTGTTGAAGATGATCTTTCAAGTGATGAGGTTGAAAATTTTTGCAAGGAGCTTAAAGACAGTCTTTTCAAGGCTGTTGAAGATGATCTTTCTTTATACAGATTCTGGCCGGAACTATTTTCTTTCTGCAAGAATATCCGCAGACTGGCTGATGAGAAGAAAATTGGAAATAATCAGGCTCAGAGATGCGCCAAAGCTTTAAAAAATGTTGATTCCATCTTAGGTATTCTGGATTGGAATAATCTTCCCCTTGCCAAAGGAGAGTATCCTTTAGAACTAATTCAAGTGTTTGAACAAAGAGACAGGGCAAGGAGGGAAAAAAATTATCAGTTGGCAGATGAGTTGAGAAAACAGATTCTTAGTATGGGGTTCAGGATTGAAGACACCCAGGAAGGGATGAGGGTTTATAAGTGTTAAGTATTAAGTTTTAAGTGTTAAGTTAAAAGTGATTAAAGAAGCTTCCTGATCTGTTACTCTATTTTCTATCGTGTTTAACAGACTGTTTAAAATCTCCCAATTGCTGCGTCGCTGCAAAAAACTCAAACTCTTACGTATCATAAATACGCTGCGATCTTGAACTTTTTTTGCTCCTTGCCCTTGGGATTTTTGAACAGTCTGTTGGATAAGGACTTTTTCAGCAAGCTGTTAAGTATAAAGAGACTTTTTCAAGCCAGATAAAGTTTTGTAAAACTACTGAATCTGCTTATTAGACTATTTTTGCTTAACACTTAACACTTAAAACTTAAAACTTTTAACTTAATCCTTCAGGAGTTTTGAAAATGGCAGAAAAATTCTGGATAGTATTTGGAGATGTGCACGAAAGTCTAAGTAATATCCATAAAATTGAAGATATCAGGAAAGCTTCAGGAGTGCTTGTTTCCGGAGACCTGACCAATGTTGGAAACAGATCCAGGGCCGGGGCACTCATCGATGAGATTAAATCTCTCAATGGCAATGTGTACGCCCAAGTGGGCAACATGGACACCACAGAGGTGGAAAAATATCTGGAAGAGACAGGCATGAACATCCACAACAAAGTGGTTTCGCTGTCAGATGAAGTTTATGTCCTGGGACTTGGCTACTCGACCCCCACTCCTTTTTCCACTCCTTCTGAAGTCAGTGAGGATCAGGTCAAATCCTGGTTAGACAAAGTTGTTGATCAGGCCTTGAAAGTAAAACACCTGATCTTCTTGTCCCACACACCTCCGCAGAATACCAAAGCGGATCGCCTCGGGGCAGGGGCCAATGTGGGCAGTCCCGCAGTGAGGGCTTTCATTGAGAAGGTTCAGCCGGAAGTCTGCGTGACGGGTCATATTCATGAAGCCGTATCTGTTGATCACATTGGCAAAACCATTGTTATTAATCCCGGGACTTTTGGCTCGGGAGGTTATGTGCGTATTTCTTTTGATGGTCAGAATTTAAAAGCAGAGTTGAGACAAGTTAAATGATTATTCATTCATGGAATGTAAACGGTTTTCGTGCGGTAGTTGGAAAGGGCTTCTGGGACTGGTTTGAGGGGGCTGATTCTGACGTGGTCTGTCTGCAGGAAATCAAAGCTACGCCTGAGCAGCTTTCTGAAAAAGACAGGATTATTTCCGGTTATGAAGCTTATTGGAACCCTGCCAGTGTTAAAAAAGGATATTCAGGAGTAGCCTCCCTTTACAGAATTGCTCCTCAAGATATCTCAGTCAGTCTTCCTCAAGAGCGTTTCCACGGTGAGGGCAGGGTGATTCTTATGGAATATGAAAAGTTCTATCTTTTCAATATTTACTTTCCCAACGGACAGATGAATGATGATCGGCTGCAGTTTAAGCTTGATTTTTATGACTGTTTTTTAGATTACGCCCAGCAGCTTAGAAAAAACAAGCCCATTGTAGTATGCGGAGATCTTAATACCGCCCATAAGGAAATTGACCTTAAAAATCCCAGGGCCAATGAAAACAGGTCAGGTTTTCTGCCCATAGAAAGACAGTGGGTGGATAAGTTTGTGGAGCACGGTTACATTGATGCTTTCAGGATGTTTAATCAGGAGCCTGATCAGTACAGCTGGTGGACCTACCGGTTTGGTGCAAGGTCCAGGAATGCTGGGTGGCGTATTGATTATTTTTTTGTTTCAGATGAATTAAAGGACAAAGTTGTCAGATCATGGATTGAGTCCCAGGTTATGGGTTCTGATCATTGCCCCGTTGGTCTGGAACTGAAAGTGTAAGAAATGGGTTCAACGTTCAACGTTCAAGGTTCAATGTTGTCGACGGCAGGAATGGGGATTAAAGCGAGCTCTGCCCGTAACCCTTCCCCAATACCTAATTTTGAAGGTTGAACGTCGAACATTGAACGTTGAGCTATTTTTTTAATATAACAGGAGGAACTATGCGTATTGACAGTACAGTGTATGTGCCCGCCGTTTCAAGGCAGGCCGCCTATCTGGACTGGCTGCAGATGCTTACAGGAATATGTCTTATCTCATTCATGTACCTGCACGCCATTTTTGTGGCCAGTATTATCTTTGGAACCGGGGCTTTTAATGCTTTGGCCCATTTTTTTGAGGACTATTATCTGGCCCAGGTTGGTGGACCATTAATTGTTCTGGTTTTCCTGATCCATTTTATCCTGGCTGCCAGGAAAATTCCTTTTAAAGCTGAACAGCAGAAAAAGGTCTGGTTTCAAAGCAAAATGCTGGCCCATCGAGATACCTGGTTATGGGTAGTTCAGGTTGTTTCAGCCATGATTATTCTTATTATGGGCGCCATCCATATGTGGGTGGTGCTTACAGATCTGCCCATTACATCGGCAAAGAGTGCTGCCAGGATTCAGAGTGGTTTCTGGCTTACCTTTTACCTGATACTTTTGCCCCTGATTGAGCTGCATGTAGGTATAGGCTGGTATAGGCTGGGCATTAAATGGGGATTTTTCAAGAATGAAGCCAGGAAAAAAGTCAAGAAGTTTGAATTTTACTTTACAGGTTTTTTCATTCTTCTGGGTCTTGTAACCCTGGTTCGTTTTCTGTTTATAAAAATATAAATCTGGAGTGCATTCATGCAGATAATTTATACTGATTTTCTATCCATAGGCTCCGGGCTGGCAGGAGAAAGGGTGGCCATTGAGGCAGCCCAGGCCGGTTTTGAAGCCCTTTGTTTGAGTCTTGTTCCTCCAAGACGTTCTCATTCATCTGCTGCCCAGGGGGGCATGCAGGCATCCCTTGGCAATTGCATCAAGGGTGAAGGTGATTGTCCTGATGTTCATTTTCTTGATACTGTAAAAGGATCTGACTGGGGATGTGATCAGGAAGTTGCCCGGATGTTTGCGGATACTGCACCTGTGGCTATTCGCCAGATGGCTCATTGGGGTGTGCCCTGGAACCGGGTTGTGTCTGGTAAATCCTTTTACTTCAAAGGCGGCGAAAAGCTGGAAAAGGAAGAAAAAAAGGAATGTGAAGGCTTGATCACAGCGAGAGATTTTGGCGGAACCGCCAAATGGAGGGCCTGTTATTGTTCTGACGGGGCAGGCCATGCCATGCTTTATACCCTGGATAATGTGGCCATCCAAAGTGGAGTCAAGACCCATGACCGGGTTGAGGCTTTAAGCCTGATCCATGACGGTGAAAAATGTATGGGCGCAGTTGTTCGCTGTCTGAAGACCGGTGAGCTCAGAGCTTATCTGGCCAAGGCCACCTTGATTGCAACAGGCGGGTTTGGACGTATTTACCGGGCTTCCACCAATGCCATTATCAATGAAGGAGGAGGTCTGATTATTGCCTTGGATACCGGGGTTGTACCTCTGGGCAATATGGAAGCTGTGCAGTTTCACCCCACAGGTATAGTTCCAACTGATATTCTGGTTACAGAAGGTTGCCGGGGTGATGGCGGGACTCTTCTTGATGTCAATCAGGAAAGATTCATGCATGTCTATGAGCCGGAAAAAGCAGAGCTTGCGTCCAGAGATGTTGTTTCCAGGCGCATGACAGAACATATCCGCAAAGGTTTGGGAGTAAAAAGTCCTTATGGTGAACATTTGTGGTTAGACATCAGGCATCTCGGTGAAAAACATATCACCACTAAACTGCGTGAAGTATATGAAATCTGCAAAAACTTTCTTGGAATTGATCCTATTACCGAGCTTATTCCTGTTCGCCCCACCCAGCATTACAGCATGGGCGGGGTAAGAACCAATAAAGACGGTGCAGCTTATGGGCTCAAGGGACTTTTTTCCGCCGGCGAAGCCAGTTGCTGGGATATGCATGGATTTAACCGCCTGGGGGGTAACTCCTTAGCTGAGACGGTTGTGGCAGGTATGATCGTTGGTAAAAAAGTTGTCGAATTTCTCCAGGGTCATGAAATGAACTTTGATACCGGGATTGTCAATTCTGCCCTGAATGAGCAAAAGGAAAAAATTGACAATCTGATTTCTGGTGAAGGAACAGAAGAGGTTTATGCTGTCAGGGATGCAATGCAGGATGTGCTCATGGATTATGTGGGTATTTTCCGCAATGAAAAGGATTTGACTCTCGCAGTGGATAAGCTCAAAGAAATCCACAAACGGGCTAATAATATAAAACTGCAGTCCAGCGGTCTGGGCGCCAATCCTGAAATGGCCCTTGCCCTTCGCCTTCCGGGCATGGTGCGGCTGGCTCTTTGTGTTGCCTACGGAGCCTTAGAGCGCAAGGAAAGCAGGGGATCTCATGCAAGAGAGGATTATCCTGAAAGAAATGACCGGGATTGGCTGGTAAGAACTCTGGCTTATTGGAAAGAAGGCCAGGAATTACCAGAGCTTAAGTATGAGCCTGCAACACAGGTAGTGGAGATTCCTCCGGGAGATCGTGGATATGGCGGAGGAAAGATAATCAGCGCTGAAACAAAAGAGGCATAATCATGGCAAGAAAACTGGTATTCAGTATATTTAGATATAACCCGGCTGATCCTCAGTCCAAGCCGGAAATGAAGAACTATGAACTTACAGAAACAGAAAACCTTAACCTCTTTGTCGCTTTGAACAAAATCCGCGAAGAGCAGGATCCTTCCATTCAGTTTGATTTCTGCTGCCGGGCAGGAATCTGCGGGGCATGCGCCATGGTAATCAACGGCAGACCAGGCCTTGCCTGTCACACTAAGGCTAAGGATTTACCTGATAAAATAACTCTAACTCCCTTGCCTGGATTTAAACTGGTGGGAGACTTATCTGTGGATACCGGAACGTGGTTTAGAGCCATGAATGAAAAAATTGAATCCTGGGTGCACACAGATAAGGAGTTCGACCCTGAGGCAGAAGAAGAACGCATGGATAATTCTCTGGCAGAAAAGATCTATGAACTGGACCGGTGCATTGAATGCGGGTGCTGCATTGGAGCCTGTGCCACTGCCCAGATGCGTGAGGATTTTCTGGGAGCGGTGGCCCTTAACCGAATATCCAGGTTTATTATTGATCCCAGGGACAAGCGCAAGGAAAAGGATTACTTTGAAGTTGTGGGAACTGATCAGGGCATTTTCGGCTGCATGGGGCTTCTGGGATGTGAAGATGTATGTCCCAAGGATATTCCTTTGCAGGATCAGTTAGCGTATGTGCGCAGGAAGATGGGATTCTATGCCCTGAAAAAAATAATTCCCTGGAAAAATTAGACAGGAAAAAATATGCGAATCATTGAAACAAAAGAAATAATAGAGATTGTGGCCAGAACTGTTGTTGAGGCCAATATCAAGGCCCCTGATGATATTCTTGAGGCCTTTAACAGGGCTTATGAACAGGAATCCAGTCCTGCGGGAAAAGAGATTCTTGGTCAGCTTCTGGAAAATGTGAAATTAGCCGGGGAAACATCCCTTCCTTTGTGTCAGGATACAGGGCTGGCTGTGTTTTTTGTGGAGCTTGGCACTGAGTGCAGGGTTCAGGGTGATCTGTACGCAGCCATTAATGAAGGCGTCAGGCAGGGTTATGAAAAGGGATATTTGCGCAAATCCTGCTGTCACCCTTTGACCAGGAAAAATACCGGTGACAATACACCGGCAATAATCCATCTGGATCTAATTCCCGGAGACAAGCTTAAATTCAAGTTTATGGCCAAAGGCGGAGGCAGTGAAAACATGTCCAGGGCTACCATGCTTACACCTGCTCAGGGCTGGGAAGGAATAAAGTCTTTTGTGGTCAACAGGGTTGCTGAGGCCGGACCTAATCCATGCCCGCCTACAATTGTCGGTGTTGGCATTGGAGGTACTTTTGACACTTTTCAGGCCTTTAAATCAGAAGCATAGTGATTCGGAAATAGCGGGCATGGAAGATGAGCTTTTTGCAGCCATAAACAAGCTGGGCATTGGTCCCATGGGCATGGGAGGAAACACAACATCTCTGGGCGTTAAGATAGAAATGGCTCCCTGTCATATCGCCAGTCTGCCCCTGGCCGTAAATATCCAATGCCACAGTGCAAGGCATAAGGAGGTAATAATCTGATGTCCCAGACTGTAAAACTGACTACACCACTTAAAGATGAAGATATCCTGAAAC
>JBHEPK010000087.1:7831-8093 GCA_046260325.1 Desulfonatronovibrio sp. | reverse complement strand
GATAAATCATGAATTAACAAAAAGGAGGATTAAGTGAACAAGCAGGAAATGGTATCGAAGCTTGCTGAAAAGGCACAAATGACAAAAGCTGATGCCCAAAAGGCACTGGACGGTGTAGTTAAAATCATCTCTGACGAACTTAAAGACGGGGGCAAGGTAATCTTAACAGGATTTGGTTCTTTTTCCGTGACAGAAAGAAAGGCCAGAACTGGACGCAACCCCCAGAACGGCGAACCCATCGACATCCCTGCAGCGAGAGTAC
>JBHEPK010000087.1:6074-7811 GCA_046260325.1 Desulfonatronovibrio sp. | reverse complement strand
ATGACAGCTTGTTGAAAAGTCATTATTAGACAGGCTGATAATCCAGGGCAGGTTTTGGCTTGCCCTGGTCATGGCAGGTTAATATCATTCAGTCTTTTATTAAGTTTACCTTTTTTGACAATTTCTCAGCCGCCACTGCGCTTCATACATAAATACCCTCCACACCATCAGCACTTTTAACAACTGCAGCATCCTTAACTCTTGGCCAATGGATGACCCGCAATAATTTCAAAAACATGCATCAGGTAATCCGCAATTTTTGATGCCTGCAAAGTATTTCCATGGTCAGGCGAACAAGGTGCTCGCTCAGATTAACAGAACTGCTCTGTCACTATGGATTGAGCCTGAAATCTTCAAAGCCCAAAAAGAAAATCACGTACTGAATCCACAACATTGAAAAAAAGATCAACAACTTTACCTGATTGACAGATTTCCCCTGTTTCCATAATCATCTTATGGATAAACGCCAAGAATCACTTTAAACAACATGACAAATTTTCAAAATCAAAAAACAATCCCTATAGCGAATAAAATATGAACTTCAAAACAGACCACGATGACTCGGGATCAAACCAGCCCTGTCCCCTTTGTTTTGCCGCGTCTCAACCATTTTTCAAAGATAAGAACCGGGGCTATAATATCTGCGAAATATGCACTCTGGTCTTTGTACCTCTTACTCAGCAACTTTCCCTGGAAGAAGAGAAAAAAAGATACCTGAAACACAACAATGATCCTGAAGATGTGAGGTATCAACGCTTTTTATGGCCAGTGGCCAAGGAGGTCCTGCGAAATCACTCAGCCCCTGCCAGTGGTCTTGATTTTGGCTGCGGAACCGGGTCTCCCCTTCCGGCCATGCTCCAAAAACACGGCCTGGACATGGATGTTTACGATCCATTTTTCGCTCCAGACCCAAAGGTATTTGAAAAAAAATACGATTTCATCACCTGCACTGAAGTGGTGGAACACATGAGCGCGCCCGGAAAAGACATCCCCAGGATGTGGAATATGCTACGGTCTGGAGGAGGACTGTACATTAAAACCCAGTTCAGGTTTCCTGATCATGTTTTTACCAATTGGACCTATATGCGGGACCTGACCCACATAACTTTTTACACTAAAGATACTATGAAATGGCTGGCTGAATTCCTGGCAGCCGAAATCTCCTTTCATGACAAAGGTGTAACCATACTTCGAAAAACATCTTGAAAAATATTTGACCTGCTCCAAGCGCATAAATTCCGCTTCAGTGATATGCTTATCCGGAAGAATGCTTCACGTCTGAAACCTTAAAAGCCCGGGAGGAATAATCATGCACTCAATCCAAACAGATCAGGAAACAAGAAAACTGATCTCTGAGCTGCCTGACCGTTTACTTGATTTCTTATCCAACTGGGCTGAAAATATGGAAAAAGCAGGCTACCTTCAGCATACTACAGCCAAGGTGGAAGATTGCGCCCTTTCATTTAAGCTGTTTATTGATCCATTATTAACCTGCATTGAAAAATCAGAAAAAAACCCCGCCTTTGAAAAATTGATCAGTGAAAAAGACTGGGCAATAAAGATATTAGAAAATGCCAGAAGCCACAGACTCAGAGGAGTTACTGCGGAAATGTTTTTCGGGTGTCTGAAAACTCTTATCCACGCAGTGGAACAACTTGTTTTTCAATCATCCGCCCGGCCTGAAGCAAAACTATCAGCCCTCAGATTAATCAGGCTTTACGCAGATGCATTTGAAAC
>JBHEPK010000087.1:0-6064 GCA_046260325.1 Desulfonatronovibrio sp. | reverse complement strand
GGCTTTAACCTCTGAACAGGAATCCAGGAAAAACCTTGATCATACCAACAGAAGACTGACCTTAGAAAAAAACAAATATGAAAACACCCTTTCCTCCATATCTGACCTGGTAATTATCATAGATAAATATGGCAAAATTGTTGATATAAACCAGGCCGCCTTAAATATCCTTGATCCGTTATTGAAACAGAATGATAAAGTCTGGGAAATCCTGGGCTTAGAGGGTGAAAGCATGGAGGATGTTAACCGTTACTACCCCTTAGACAAATCACACGAGATATCACTTTTTGATGACAATCTTTACCTTGAACTGAAAATCATTCCTTTATCCATGGTAAGTCTGGCATCTCATGGATACATAATGGTTCTCAACGACATCACTCATTATGTTAATCAGAGAATGGTTCTTGAAAAAAATGTCAGTGAAAGAACAGAAGAGCTTATCAAAGAAAAGGCCCAGGTTGAGGAGATGGTCATCACCTTAAAAAATGTTCTGAGCACTGTGGAAAAATCAAAAGAAGAACAACTGCATCAGATTTCAGAAATAATTGAAAAAAATCTTCTACCTGGGCTGACCAAGATAAAAAATGCCGAAAATGAGCAGGTCCGACTGAGCTACATCGATGTCATCAAAGATCAACTTCTGAAAATGACTGGGGATACAGACATAAGAAAAAATCCCCGTTTACTTTCCCTCACCCCTTCTGAAATGAAGATCTGCAGCTTTGTTGAGGCAGGTAAATCCAGCAAAGAAATTGCCGAAGTACTCAACCTGTCTATTGGTACTATCAATACCCACCGCAAAAACATCAGGAAAAAAATCGGTCTCACCGGGAAAAACCAGAATTTATATCTCTATCTTCAGAACCCTGAGTCTTTTAACTGATCCTGATTAACACCCCAGGGAGAATTCCCCCTCCCAATACAACGCACATACATTAATGGGTAATCATTTCTACCCACTAAATACACAATCCCTGATATTGAATAACACTTGATTAGTCATGATTGTTTAATCATAGCAAACTGAATTAGTCGTGATTTATCGAAATGGGATAGAGATTGCCGCACTCACCAAGAAAAAGAATACCTCACACCCAGCCTGCCTCCGGCCCATCGGGGTCTACGCCCCGGAGGGAAGCAGGCCTTGAGCCAGAAAGCAAGAAACGAGGAAGAGAAATAAAATGCATGAAATTGCTTCGAAAATAAAAACCGCTGAGGGCCTGAGAGATTATTTTATTTCTGAAAATTCACAAGCCATGAAGAATGCATGGGAGACTCTCAGCCAGTCTGTAACGCCCAAACTCCCTGGCATACAGGACTGGGATGAGGCGGAATTTTCATTTAACAGGCTTTTTACTGGCCCCAAAGCCCTTGAAGCACCGCCTTATGCATCAGTCTATCTCCAGAATGAACCAAACCTTATGGGTGAAACCACCCTGTATGTCCGTTGGGTTTACCAGCAGATGGGACTTGTTTCCCCCTGGAAAAATACATTGCCTGATGACCATATAAGCCTTGAACTGGATGCGGTTTTGATAATACACAAACTATCCCTTGAGCACGATAGTCAGGAACTGAAAGATCTCAGGCAGTCTTTTATTTTAGAGCACTTTTGTGTATGGGTCCCGCAGTTCTGCCAAAAGATTCTTAACTCTCAATCATGCCACAAAACCAGCGCCACAGCTGCTGAACTTCTTAATAAACTGCTGGAAACTGACCTCGCAAAGGGTTGATATATAATTGTAAACATAGTCAAGGAGGGAAAAATGGACCACAAAACTACGGATCCGAGTAAATTGCCCCCGAGCCGTTACATGAACAGGAGAAAATTCCTGAATTGTATTGCTGCTGCAGGTGTAATTGCTTCTTTGCCTAATGGCCTTTTAAAGCCCATGTCTGCTAAGGCAAGCCAGGATTTTGAAGACGGATATCAGATCTTCAGAAACGCCTGCCCCAGAAACTGTTATGATACCTGCTCTATAAAATCCTATGTTAAGGATGGAGTTATCAAATACATTGAAGGGGCACCTGAATCAACATTCACCAATGGCGGGCTGTGCGTTAAGGGATATGCCTATACCAGAAGACCCTACAGCCCTGACAGGGTGAAATACCCCATGATTCAGGACAAAAGGGGCTCAGGCAACTGGAAGCGTATTTCCTGGGATGAAGCCTTAGATATCATCGCCGGCAAATTTATTGAAATCAACGAAAAGGACGGTTCCATGCTGGGACTCGCCCTTACCAAATATTCCGGAAACTTTGGAATAACCAACTATGCAGTGGAAGGCATGATGACTTCCCTGGGCTACACCACGAGACTGGTGGGCACCCCGTGCTGGCCTGCAGGCATTGATGCCCAGAACTACGATCTTGGAGACATGTGGTGCAATGATCCCGAGGACATGGTCAATGCCAACTATATTATCCTCTGGGGAGCCAATCCCGCCTGGAATTCCGTGCACACCATGAAGTACATTTACGCGGCACAGGAAAGAGGAGCAAAGGTAGTATGTATTGATCCTGTATTTACCCAGACTGCTGCCAAGGCTGATCTATACTGGGAGGTTGAAACTTCCATGGACGGCGCCCTTGCCCTGGGCATGGCGAGACATATTCTGGATAAAGAACTTTATGACCGCGACTGGGTTATGAACAACTCCATTGGTTTTAATGACTTTGCAAACTACCTTCGAAATGAGGTCAGTGTTGAATGGGCAGCAGAAAAATCAGGAATTCCTGCACAACAGATAACCCGCGTGGCAGAAGAATTTGCAGCAGCAAAACCGGCAACCATCTGGATTGGTTACGGCATGCAGAGACACGTTAACGGCGGGGCTTCTGTCAGATCTATTGATGCCCTGGTGGCCATGACCGGCAATGTAGGAAAAGTTGGAGGCGGAGCAAGGTACGGACACCTGCGAACATGGGGTTTCAATTACCATGCGCTTTTACAGCCCCGTCCTGAAGGATCTGTGGGTTTTCTCGGCGCGGACGGCCCCCTTGGCGACTTTGATTTCTCTGGAGATAAAGCAGACGAGTATTCAGACAGGCCAATGAACATAAACAAAACAGCCGAAGCAATTCTCACAGCACAAGATCCACCTGTAAGAGTGCTCTGGATATCCTGTAAAAACCCGCTTAGCCAGGACTTTGACCGGAACAAACTGGAACAGGCCTTTCAAAAACCCGAACTTATTGTCTCTGTTGAGCAGTTTTTTACTCAATCAGTGGAACTGTCTGACATTGTCCTCCCTGTAACCACCTTATTTGAAGAATGGACTGTAAACGCATCTTACTGGCACTACTGGCTCTCCCTGAATGAACAGGCCATCAAACCCATGTACGAAGCAAAATCCAACACTGAAATTGCTGCTGCCTTGTCTAAAAAAATGAACGAGCTTAAACCGGGATCATGCACATATCCCACTGAGATCAACACCAAAGAATGGTTGATAAAGGAATTCAACCAGGGGATACATGATCTATTCCAGATTAATTCCTGGAAAGATTTAAAAAATGGGCCGGTAAAAGCTAAGATGTACCCAGCCTCCTGGAATGATCTGAATTTTGGAACTCCATCAAATAAATACGAGTTCAGGTCTGAACTCTGTGAACAGCATGGCCACCAGGCTTTGCCCAGGTTCAAGGAAGGACGAAAGCCGTATGACAAAATGAGATTGCTCACCCCTCACACCAAATTCGGACTGCATTCACAATTCATTAACCTGGACTGGATGGAGGAATTCAATCCCAAACCCTATTGCTACCTTAACCCCATAGCGGCAGAATCCAGGGGCATCAAAGACGGAGACCAGGTAAAAGTATTTAATAAAACGGGCGAGGTGGAGCTGGAAGTCAAACTGACTGATGTTATTCCTCCTGACGTAATCATGATGTACGAAGCATGGTTCAAAAACTTAGATTATAATTGCCAGAACCTGGTGGATGATACGTCTTCAGACATGGGCGCATACAAGACCGGCGCACCAGGTGTTGCTATTCACGGCCAGTTCGCCGATGTCGCCAGAATATAAGGAGGTAACTGATGAAAAAACAACTCGGTTTCTTTATTGATGCCAAACGATGTATAGGGTGCTTTACCTGCGCCATGGCCTGTAAAAACCAATACCACCAGGAACTCGGAGTCATCTGGAGGTATGTTTATGATCTGAAAACCGAAATATACCCACACAGGGAACGGGCTTTTTATTCACTGGCTTGCAACCATTGTGAAAATCCCACATGTCTCAATGTATGCCCTGTTAAAGCTTACTATAAACGCGAGAAAGACGGAATTGTTGTCCATGAGCAGGAGAAATGCATTGGCTGCGGCAACTGCATAAGGTCATGCCCTTATGGAGCTCCCCGCTATAACCCGGTGCTGAAAAAAGCAGAAAAATGCAGTTTTTGCTGGGAGCGCATTGATTCCGGCCTGGAGCCTGCTTGTGTTTTATCCTGTCCTGTTGATGCGCTGCAGATAGTTGATCTGTCAACCTTTGAAGAACCCAACGCAGTACAGTATCCACCTGGATTCCCCCGTTTTACGAAACTCAATCCTTCAGTTAGATTCCGCATAGCTGAAAAGCCGACGATCATAAGGAGGGAAAGATTATGAACAGCATGGAATTGCCGCTGGTTGCTTTTACCGTCCTGAGTCAGGCAGCCATAGGGTTGGTAATGATCAGCTCGATACGTCAATACGCTACAGCAGGTCCCGCAGGAAATATCCGGGCCGAATGGATTGTTGCCGCCCTTATTCTTATTACTGGTCTGGGAGCTTCGCTTTTTCACCTGGGCCATCCCTTGGGTGCTGTCAATGTCATAAAACATATTGGCACAGCCTGGCTGAGCAGAGAAGCTATAGGAGTATCACTGGTACTGCTTCTGATTGTAATAGGATTTGCAACTATTGATCACAAAGTTAAGCCCGGACTGGCCATAGGTACCGGCATAATGGGGCTGCTGGCCATTTTATTCACAGGTATGACCTATGCGCCTCCCGGATACCCGGCAGTCAACAATATTCTGCCTTTTGCATTTTTTCTAATCACTGCAGTCACCATGGGTACAGCCCTGTCCAGCTACTTCTCACCAAAAGAAAAAATGCCCTTCATAACAGCCATTCTCAGTGCAGCCCTGATAGTTGCCCTGGTGATTTATCTTATTGTTCCATTTATCTGGCTGTCCGGCGGGACTGTTATGAATCATACAGGACTTGAGTATTTAACTTCACCCCTTTACTGGCTGAGAATTGTTATTGGACTGGCAGTGCCCCTGGCAGCTGTATTACTAACCAGGACAGTGCCTGTTTGGGTGCCATTACTGATCCTTGCCGGAGAAGTCATGGGTAGAATTGCCTTTTTTACCCTGACCGTGCATGCATCGGTTAATATTGGAGGACTGTAGGAAACTTGTATTCTTATGTATCTCTTCTACGCTCTGCGTCCATAATTGGCCGCAGAGCGTAGAAAAAATCAAAACAAAGTTAATTTGCAGGAAAATGTTCAAAAAATAATTTTAACCGCATCCAAACCTCGGTTCCATATATGACTGATGTGATAAACATATACAGAAAAATAATTATTCTACTGTCAATATTTGTAATGATGCAGGGATTAATAGCTTCACCTGGGATGTCACAGGGCTGCACTATCAGAGGGCAGACCTATCTGACAGAACTTAGTCAAAAGGAGTACAGAGGCATTGCCGGGAAGCCAGTTTTAATCAGCATTAAAACTGATCCATCATCTCTACCTCATGGCTACTTTGCCGCAAACAACCTTACAGTCAGACAGGCACCTGAAAAACCGGAAATTGTATCTGGCCATCCCGATATAAGAGTCATATGCCACGAACCCGGAGAATATATTTTTCAAATCACCACAAGCATACTTTCCAAATCCAGCTGCGGCGGGATTGAATCCTGCTCCATGCAGCCGCAAACAGTCAAACTGATTATTGAAGCGTTCTAACAGGCTGTTCTCAATTCAATATAGCTTTGCCATACAGATTGCTTCGGTCGCTTCGCTCCCTTGCAATGACAGGTTCGGCGTAACCA
>JBHEPK010000086.1:0-8442 GCA_046260325.1 Desulfonatronovibrio sp. | reverse complement strand
TATCCTCTCCCATTAAAGCTTCACGAAATATTATCAGGCAGAATCAGCCTGCATTGCCCGCCAGAAAGCCTTTGAACGTTGTTTCCGGGTTCAAGTTTAATTTTGATGACTTTGTTGTAGGTCCCAGCAATGAACTTGCTTATGTTGCCTCTAAAAGTTTCTGCAGGCAGAGCATATCATCTGACCAGCTTTTTTTGAGTTCTTCAACAGGACTTGGAAAGACGCATCTCGCACAGGCCATGGGCAACCAGCTGGCAGCATGCGCCAATAAAAACAATATCCGTCTTGCCTATCTGACTGCTGAAGAGTTTGCCGGTCAACTGGTTATGGCTTTAAAGTCCAGGACCATGGAAGAATTTAAAGCAAGGTTCAGGGATCAATTGGATGTTCTTTTGTTAGAAGATATCCATTTTTTCCAGGGCAAGGAAAAGATTCAGGATGAATTTTTATCCACCATAAACGCGCTGCAGTGCCAGGGTAAAAAGGTTGTTCTCACCAGCACTTTTTTACCCAAAGAGCTTAACGGGATCGACTCAAACCTTGTTTCCAGGATGTGCAGAGGTTTTCTCGCAGTTATTGACAGGCCTGATATGGAAACCAGACAGAAAATTGTCAAGAACAAGGCTTCGTCGTTAATGGTGAGCATTCCCGATGATGTGACTGATTTCCTTGCAGGCAGGATTCAAAAGGATATCCGTCAGTTAGAGAGCTGTCTTAATAATCTTGTGTTCAAGGCCCGTATGCTCAAGTCCAATATAACCCTTGATCTGGCCATGGAGGTTATCAAACATTTTGATGTTGAAGATCACAATTTGGACATGGATCAGATTCTGGAACAGGTATGCAGGGTGTTTGATGTTACATACGAAAGCATCAGTTCCAAAAGCAGGAAAAAACAATATGTTCTGGCCAGAAACATTGCCTTTTATATTGCCAGAAGACATACAGACTTTTCTCTCAAGGAAATCGGCACCAGGCTCAACCGTCGCCATTCAACAGTAATAAAAGGCATTACCAGCGTTGAAAAAGAGCTGTCGCGCAAATCTCCTCTGGGCAGACAAATTAATCAGACAATAAATCAGATAGTTGCCTGATAAATTGATCTTAGGCATCCGGAAAGAAAGACCTTCCGGATGGAGACCTGTTAGAGAACAGTTATTTCCATATCCCCCCAGACGCTCAGTTCTTCTCCCATTTGAGCCATAACTCCAAGAATACCTTTTTTCTCCAGGTCATTTCGAAGCCTGTTCAGCCTGGTAATAGACTTTTTGTTTTTTATGATATTACATAGAGCTGTTGCAGCTGCATCTGCAACAGCTCCGGACTTTGACTTAACAACTACCAAGTCTCCATTGCCCAGGCTCAGAGAATGCCCAATAGTTGCTGATGAGGAACATATAGCACAAGGGGTACTTCCCTGGTCAATCTTTATGCCTATGACCGCAGGCTCATCAGGGTGGGGCAATAAGCCCACAACTCTGTCTTTGGTGGAGTGCATGAATATATCACCGCCGTTTTCCACCAGAATATCCGGGCTTAAACCTACTGCAAAATCGGCAATATCCTGTGATATTGCTCCAGCCACTGCTGCCATGGGCCCGACGTCCATGGTCTTACCTGCCTGGATCATTCTTTTAATTATTTCGGGTGCATCAGGGCTTTCTTGTATGGGGGTTAGGGAGGTGGCAAATTCAGGATGGAGGAAAATATACCCTTTAATATCCTGGCGAATTTGATTAAGCCTATTCAGGATCTCTGTTTTGAGATTAACCCGGCTGGTTATAAACAGGTCGCTTTGTTCAATCACAACCTGATAAGTGGTTTCACCTGGTGCTGGTTTGCAAAAGTTTCGGTATGATCTTATATAGTTCAAGTGTTTCATTTATTAAAAGACCTTGTTATATATTCTTGATGCTGAAGACCGCCTGAATCCTGATCTGAATATTAGCAGTATGCTGCTTTTACAATTCCGCAGTCCGCCCTTAATTCCGCTATGGAGTGATTTTCGCGTTGCTCAAAGTTGCCAGATTAAGTCCGTAATTCATAACCATTCAGTATGATCTAAAAAATTTTTAAAACATGAATCATATTTATCCCCTTGTATCTGTAATAATTCCTACCTGCAACAGGGCGTCTTACCTGATAAAGGCAATTTCTTCTGTGCTTGAACAGAGTTTTGGTTCTTTTGAAATTTTGCTCGTAGATGACGGATCTGATGATGAAACTAAAGAAGTAGTCAAACATATTAAAGATGAAAGATTAAAGTATCTTTATCAAGAAAACAGAGGCGTAGCTGCAGCGAGAAATGTCGGATTGAAAGAGGCCAAAGGAAGGTTTGCAGCCTTTTTGGATTCTGATGACTATTGGATGCTTAGAAAGCTTGAGCTTCAAATAAAGTTTATGCAGGAGTCAGGATTTAGAATTTCCCAAACCAATGAAATTTGGATAAGAAACGGTAAAAGGGTTAATGCCATGGATAAGCATCAAAAACCCTGCGGCTGGATATTTGAAAAATCCCTTGAACTCTGCCTCGTGAGCCCTTCATGTACGGTTATGGAGATGGGTCTTGCTCAGGAAGGTTTTATTTTTGATGAAGGCCTCATGGCATGCGAGGATTATGATCTATGGCTTAAAATAGCCCTTAAGTATCCGGTAGGTCTTCTGCCAGTGAATCTGACAGTTAAAACCGGCGGCCATGCTGATCAGCTGTCCAGGAAGATTACCGGACTTGATCTTTTCCGTATATACTCATTGCTCGGCATTGAACAAAATAAGGATCTGCCTTTTGATAAAAGGCAGATCCTTGAAAAGGTGCTCCTGGAAAAGGCAGGCATATATCTTAAAGGATGTCTTAAGAGAGGACGCAATCAAGAAGCCAAGCGTATAAGGGAGCTGCTTGGAAACAGGCTCTTTAAGGAAAATCAACCAATAAAATGATTTCAGAAGGCTTCTCCAGCCAGGAGTCATTAATTATCAGGGCATCTCTTTTTTGGTGATTGCATCTTTTTTCAGGGTGTCAAGAATATCCGAGAGAACTGGCTTGACGTTTTCACGGATATCTCCGGCCACAATAATAAATAGAAGGTCATCTCCAGGTTTCAGGAGGCCTTCATTGGTTTCAACCACAATTTTGAATATGCCAGGCTTTTGTTCAAAGTGTTTTCGAATGTTTTCAATTTTATCCAGGTCCGGAGTTACCTGAATTTGCGAAACTTTGGCCCGGTCCTGTCTTGACCATGACCTTACTACACCGTTATGAATCAGAAGCATTCCAACATTATCGTTGAAGCCTGGTTCTTTTTTCAGTTGAGCTATGGTTTGGGATAAGTCCATTTCATCTTCCTTTTAATAAAATAGTAACAGGTTATTTACAATACTGAGCCTTAGCAGGCTGTTGAAAATCTTTCAATTGCTGGATCGCTTAAATTTTTGAACAGCCTGTCTTATAGGAACTTTTTCAACATGCTGTTAGGTCTGAATATTATTTTTTAAATTTATAGAGATCAGGACAAAATGTATAATCTTTCCACACTTACGCAATCCTTGCCAAAGATTGATCACCCGGAACTTGTGAGCAAGGGTTTTGCTTTATGGATGGTCTGGGAAAATGAACTTCCCCAGTCTGTACCTGAAACCCTGATGAGCTTCGGAGGATGGCAGCTGGCATCCAGCCAGAATCAGAGTTTGTGGGTATTCATGTCCAAGGATGTTCTTTTTGCCTGTGCCCGGATCTTTAAATGGTTTAATAAACAAGATCTTAAGTTATCCATGAGGGTTTTTCCGGTCAAGGTAAATATTGGAAAGGGACTTTCTCATTCAATTGGTGTTGAGGACAAAATTTTTAAGACGACCGTCAGCCGTCCCAGTGATTTTGAAATTTTTATGCATGCCCGGCTTAAAGAAGAAGCTCTGGGAATTCACAGTTTAAAGTTTGAAGCTTTCCATTCCTCTTTTATGCCAAATCATGATCATTGGTTTATGTTCAAGGCTTCAGACAGCTTTTCTTTTTCCAGCACTCTTAACTGGAAATTTATTCTAAAACCTGCCGGAAATCTATCCAATCAGGATGTTAATAAAAAATGGGAAAAACAGAAACAAGATTTTTTAGTCAGGTTTGTAAAAATTGGTCTTAAAACAGAAGATGCTGCTCAAGGTCTGATTGTCACTGTAGACGGGATAAGAAAGCTCAGGAGCATGGCTCTGGAGGTTCTCAGTCTGCTGCAGGGGTTAAAGCCTGGAAAGATATTGTCCTGTCTTCTGATATCTCAGACAAAATCCATGGATAAATCAGAATTTTATTCTGATAAAAACAAATCAAACCTTGATTGGAGTCAATTCAAGCCTGATATCATGTATTTGCCCCTTAAAAATGTCTTTCAGCTTGGAAAAGGTTTTGAGCTTGAGGATGAGGGTGATCCTTCCAGGGAAAGAAATATTAATGATCTTGCAGGAATCAGGATTAACAAAGAGCTTATAGGAGAAATTGATCAGAGGCTTGAAGTTTATATGCCAGAGGTCCTTGGTAAAGGAGAGTTTCAGACCTGTTACTATTGCGGGTTAAAGACGCACAGACCTAAGTCCTGCCCATCCAGAAATATTTTTAACCTTGGTTCTTCTTTAGAACATTTGGAAAAACTTAATATCAAGGATATTGCCGGTGGACTTGAATCCTTGGCCAGCGAGATGAATTCAGGCAGAAATATTGATGAAATACTCCGGCAATCTACATCTTCCAGTCAGATCCTCAGGGCGATTTTTAACATTAATTATCCAGCTCAACACAGGTGCATACGCTTAGTCTGGAGGAGCAGGGGAACCCATTGGCCCGAAGGGCTGCGTCAGTTGGTCGCTATGGAAGAGAGTTCCATCTGGAGTGCTTTGGAAAATTTCCGCATGGGCCAGACCGGTTTTGCTGAATCCAGCGCCCGTAAGGCAGGGTTCAGGCAACCTAAAGATTTCCAGCCTAAGACACTTCAGGGATTTATTGCTCTTGAAAAAGAAAATTTCAAAGAGGCCAGGAATTTTTTTGATGAAGCAACAGTCCTCGGGTATACACCATTGCAGAAAGCCTATCATACATACCTGAAGGCCAGGATGAAAGAAGTGGAAGAAAGTTTTTCAGAGGCCCAGAGTTTGTACCAGGAAGCATTGAAGCATGCCCCAGGAATGAAAGAAGCCAGATACAGGCAAGGGGTCTGCATGGTAAAATCAGGATACATTGACCAGGCTATGGGTCATTTTGTTAATCTTATCCAGGAAGATCCTTTGTATTTTAATTACGTGCTTATTGATCCTGAACTGGAAAAGGGACATTCTCATTTGATGTCCAGTTTTTACCCTTTATGGAGAAAGGCTTATAATGACGCCAAAAGTTTTAAAGATCTGCTTCCAAAAATCCAAAAAAAAATCGCCAACTGGTTTGATGAAGAAGAAGAAATCAGTAAGCAGTTTAATCAGCATTTGAATTTTTTATCCGGGTTTTCAAATATTGAAAACTATGCAGCAATGGTCAGGATTGTACAGGGAACAAGAAAACTTTTTGATGATATTTCCAGAAAAATTGAGGAGCAGGTTCTTCTATTAAGGAAAAAACAGACAGATCTCTCTTTTAGAGTTAAGGATATTAAAAAGCAGGTAGCCTGGTTTCCCTTAGGCAGGCTCTTCATGAACAGGTTTAATCGGATTTCAGCCATGGTCGTGGAAAACCTCAGGCTGGCTGGTGAGCAGGATCTGGCAACAGCCAGAGGCTATAGACAGTCAAAGAAGCTGACTGCCCAGGCAGAAGAGCAGGTTGAATCTCTGCATAAAAAACTTTCTTCCCTGAAAGTTGCAAGAGATGGTATTTTGTTTGTGATGTTGATGTTTCGCAGTTTCTTATGGACTCTGATTATTCTTATGACCCTGTCCATAATTATTGTACCTTTAATCACATACTTTGGAATGCGCTATGACCTGGCATGGGCTGGTTCTCTTGTAGAAGAAAAAATGCTTTTTTTTCAGGCAGGAATCATTGTAACGGCAGTGTTTTCTCTGGCCATTGCAAGTGTGCGCACGGTTTTAAGTTTTGAAAGAAAGAAGGAGATTTTTCTAAGGAAGCGCAAATAAAAAAAGCGGACCCTATGGGCCCGCTTTTGAAATGCGAATGTTCAGTGTAATTATACACATCCGGTAGGCTTGGGAAGACCAGCCATCTTACATGCTCCCTTACCAGGTCCGGAGGGAAACAGCTCATAAATGTGTTTGAGCTTGAAACCAGTCACTTTGGACAGGATGCGAACCATAGGGGCAATACCGTTCTTTTTGTAATAGTCCTGCAGAAAGTCAATTACCTTGTTATGTTCGTCAGTAAGTTCTTTTATTCCTTCGCCCTCTTTAACATAATCCACCCATTCAGGGCTCCAGTCCTCAAAACGTTGCAGGAAACCATCTTCGTCTACCTCAAATTGTTTCCCCTTAAATTCAACAACTGCCATGCTAATTACCTCCTTAATAGATTTAACAATGGAAAACACTGACCAAGTCAGTGTCAAACGCAATGCGCATTTGAATCATTAAAATATCTTTGTAGATTTAATTCAACAAAACATATTTAATGTAAAATCCTTAGTAGTTCTTTGTCAATGCCTTTATGAATAAAAATTGATATTAACTTCACAAAGTGATTTGATCAAGACCTTTTTTTGCATACTCCAGATTTGGGTCAAGTTCAAGTGCCTGAGATAATGTTTCAACAGCCGCCTTTTTTTGTCCAATATTAAGGTAGCACAGTCCAAGGTTGGCAAGGTCGGTTGCTGAGCCACTGTCTAAGTCCAGGGCCTTTTGAAAATCATGTACGGCCTTTTCATAATTTTTTTGTTTGAAAAAAGCTACCCCCCGAAGATTAAAATATTCCTTGACCAAAGGATCACAATCTATGGCCATGTCCAGATAAGGAATAGTTTTGGGCCATTCTGACTGCAAAGACAGGGTGTAAGCATTGTAAAAAGAACAAAGGGCCTTTGACTCATTGTCTAACTGCTGATCCAGTGCCTGGTTGAACAGGTACATTGCATGGTCAAAATCATTAAGACGCAAATAGACCATTCCCTGATAAAATGGAATAAAAAAGGCATCCTGGTAAAACTTTGACAGGCTTTCCAGACCGTCCAAGGCAAGGTAAGGCTCTGTATCTTCAGCCAGGATTCTGCCGGTAACCATTCCTATGGTGGTATTTTTGGTCCTTTCCCGAAAGCTTAAGCCTGGTATAAAGTTGTAATTGGCAGGTATATTCAGATCTTTATTCAGTGTAGGTATGGAATAGAGGGTGTAACCCCGTTCCCTTAAACCTTTGCAAAGGGTAATAAGTTCCTGCCCAATATCCTGGTGGGAAATGTCCGGCAGAGTATCAAGGCTGATTGCTGGACCTTGAATCAACCATTGAATATCTTGAATGTCTCTATACTTGGGCAGACCTGAAGCTTCATAGTTGCTGGCACTGTGGAAGTCTCCGGATAGCTGGGCTACTTCGGTCAAAGCCCTGATGGCTGCTTTGGCCGGTGATGTGGCTGTTCCAGCTGTATAAACAATTTCGCTTAGTCCCGGAAAAGTGCCAGGATCATAGGCTATTGCGGCTACAGTGGGTACAGGCATGTCCAGAGTAAAATCTTTAAGCCAGACTTTAATTCCATTGGAGGTAAATTTGGATAAAAGATCCTGAAGCACAGGATCATTGATGTCACTTTGATCAATGGTGGCAGTTTGTTTTTTTGAGGAGTCAATAAGAGCGCAGCAATGTCTTTCAATCAGTTCGCAGCCACCTTGAAGAATTGATTCTTCATAGCTGTTTCCAGCACTGCATCCATTAAATTCATTAAGTTTTTTAAACAAGGTGAATGGCGCATAAAGCTTCTTGTTTTCTCCAACAAGAGTGGCTGGTGTAAACTGCCACTCTACGAGAGAGAGAATCTCAGCAGCAGCATGAGCGGAAATATCCTCTCCAGTGGATTTTATTATTTCATCAATAGAAATAAGCTGATTACCAAGTGTTTCTACTGCATCATTCCAGGTCAGGTTTTCAAAGTTATGCTCATCCTGAATAAAGCTGAAGTAAGAATAGCGTTCTGCCAGTTCCATAAGTGCAGAGGCCTGGGCTTGAACAGGTGTGAACCCTTTGCCCATTTGCTTTCTCGAAGGCATTGATTCTCTGGCCTTTTCTCCGCAGATACTTAAATATACAGGTATATTCAGTCTTCCTGTATCTATACGCTTCAACTCTGAAAGGATCTGCCTGTCATGCATCTCAAATGCAGATTTAGCTATCTTTACGGTTTCTTCAGGACTCACAGCCTTGTCTGCGTCAGCAGTATAACTCTTAAGGGATTTGCCAATTTTTATCATACTTTTTTGGGCTTCATCCTGTATATGGCACAAAGGAATTTTTCAGATCCCTGCTGATCCTGCTCC
>JBHEPK010000085.1:0-8445 GCA_046260325.1 Desulfonatronovibrio sp. | reverse complement strand
CGGTGACTTCCTGTAAAAGCTCTTCATTTTGCTCCAGGGCCTGGCGGGTTTCAATGTTTTGAGTTACATCCATGGCTACTTCAAGCATATTGATGACATATCCCTGCTCATTTCTTACAGGATATGCTCTGGTATCCCAGATTGTTCCATGGTCAGATCTAACAAGTCCGTGTTCAGTCTGGCCGGATTTCATGGACCTGACTACAGGACAGTCATTCAGGGATTCTTTCCTGCATCCCCATAGATCATAACATTTTTGTCCCATGGCTGATTTAAGGGAGGTATTGATACTGTCCATGGCAGATTCGTTACCCCAGATAAGGCTCATGTCCGCGTTTACGCAGACAACAACCTCCTGAAGACTGTTAAGGACTGTTTCATACCAGATTTTTTGCCGGGAAATTTTTTCTTCTGCCCTTTTCAGCCTGAGCATGGCCTGGATCTGAGCTATAAGTTCCCGTTGATGAACAGGTTTGACAAGGTATCCATCAGCTCCGGTTTCCAGTCCCAGGGCCTTGTGTTGGGAATCTGTCTGCAGGGCTGAGAAAAGTATGACAAAGATATGCTTGAGAAGTTTATCTTTTTTGATGGTTTTGCATACTTCCAGACCATTGATATCCGGAAGCATTACATCTAAGAGAACAAGATCAGGCTGATGATGTTCGATCTGGCTCAGAGCCTCATTTCCTGTAGCAGCTTTATATACTGTATACCCGGCTTTTCCTATAATGCTCGTAGCAAAGAGCAGAGCAGCAGGATCGTCATCCACCACAAGTATTTTTTCTGCAGCAGGGCGTGAGTCAGTTTTTAAAAAAGAATTCATAATTTTTTTCAGATGATTGTTTTGACGGATTTGTCTTTTTACGAAGCTGGTTTATATCTCATTTTATTTCAGAAGTTAAATACTTTTTTCATGTTTACTATGATTCTGATCAGTCTGGGACATATATTCCCTGAAATTCCGGTTTTATGTCTGAGGGCAAATATATAGAGAATTTACAGATAAAAAGATCAATTCAGAGTAACAGGTTATGGAAATAATCTTCAAAGCGTTATTTTTACTTGTTAGTGGGTTGCAATTTTTGTATGTGATTTAAAAAGAATCCAGCGGAAAAGTTTGATTGAGATTTTTTATTGGTGGATTATCAACAAAATGTAGGGAGTTCTACACAATGGCTGAACAGATTTATAAAATCCTGTATATCGAAGATAACCCAGTGGATATAAGATTTTTTCAGGAAATCGCCCGTGAATTGAAAAACATTCAGCTTGACCTGAAGGTTGCCAATAGTCTTGGCGAGGCCAGGGATATACTTAAAGTCAGTAAGCTTGATCTTATTGTCAGTGACCTGGGTCTGCCTGACAGCATGGGGCTATACACGGTCAAGCAGATTATCAGCGAATTCCCTGAACTTCCGGTTATTGTGATGACCAGTATAAATGATGAACAATTGGGGATTGAGGCCATTAGAATGGGGGCCCAGGACTATCTGCCCAAGGGGAATTTTGACAGCGGTCTTCTTTCCAGGGCCATTAAGTATTCAGTTGAGAGGAACTCCCATGTTTACAGGATGAACTGTCTTGAGAATGATAAATTCAAAACCCTCCTGGAAAATATTCCTTTTGGAGCAGCTTTTTTTGATAAAGAGTTGAATACTGTGGAATGTAATTCAGAGTTTAACAGAATAGTTGATGTGTCAGATATTACAGATAGAGAGCGGGATTTGAATCCAGAGTTTGCTGATCTTTTGAGCAGTGCTTTTTCAGGTCAGGAAGTACAGGTTGAAGCTGATACAATGATTACACAAAAGGCGCAGCTTCAAAACCCTGCCCGTCTTATTCCTGTGAAGGACTCAAATGGACAGGCCTGCGGTGCAATATGCATCATGGATATGGCGAAGACAGCCAAGCCATTGATTGATTTGAATGCTTAAAACTTAACACTTAACACTTAACACTTAAAAAAAATCGTCAACTGAAAAATAAACAGGATTTCCATTGTCAAAAGACCAGGACATAATTTTTCAAAAATGGGCCGGCGAGATAAGCAAAGTATCTGAATTTCTGGATACAACCATCAAAGACAAAGAACAGGATTTTCTCGATCTGGGTCAGAATTTACATGAGATATCATCAAGATCTTCTTCTCTTTCCTCCAGGTCTGATGAACTTATGGGGCTTACAAGCGGCGAAAAAATTATAGAAACCCAGCAAAGTCTTCAAGACGAACTCTCTGATATAACAGAATATTGTGATGTCAGTTGGGGGGAAAGAAGCACCAGTTTACTGAGCAGCGTTCTGGATCTCAGCCGGAGTCTTTCCCTGGAAATGAATGATTTTAAAAAGATTGTCCGTACCCTTAATGTTCTTAGTTTCACCACCAGAATTGAAAGTGCAAGGCTTGGAGATATCGGCAGGGGGTTTATGACCCTGGCTGACGATGTAGAGTCTCTCGGACGCAAGATGGTCAAACACTGGCAGAGGATCGTGGACGAGTCTTCAACTCTTTATGATCTTGTTCTGTCAGCGAGAGGCAGGGTTGAAGTTCTGGTGCAGGACCAGAAGGTCAGTGTTGAACATGTTTTGGAGGATCTAAATTCCAATGTAAGTGATCTTAATTCCATAAGGGAAAGTTCTGATCAGGCTTCAAGGTTATTGTCAGAGAAGGCCGAGAATACTGCATCACACGTCAGAGAAATGGTTTCGTCCATGCAGTTTCATGATATTACCAGACAGATTGTTGAGCATGTTCAGCATACTCTCGATGAGGTTCTTAATCTGATCAGGGACAATTCAAAGGAAGATTTTCAGCAAACTCAGGCAACCAGGAAACAACTGGCAGGGTGGATTAACAGGGTGTGTAATCTGCAGATTCATCAGATGAGTCAGGCTGGAAAATCTTTTTTTGATGCGGTTGAGGATTTAAGAAGTGGTCTTGGGTCCATTGCTGATAATATAGAGGCAATGATGAATGATCTGAAAAAATCCCTCGGCATGGGAGATGACGAACAGGATAACCTTTTGAGCAATATCGGTGACAAAATTTCTCATGTAAAAACAAGTATCCAAAGATTCAACAGCCAGAGTTCAGAGATTGGAGAGATCATGCAGACCGTGGGAGGGAGCGTGTCTCAAATGTCTTCCTTTGTAAATGATATTGAAGAGGTAGGTTCCGAGATCGAGCTTATTGCCTTGAATGCCAGTGTTCGTGCCGCGCATACCGGATCCCAGGGCATGGCCCTTGGAGTAGTGGCTGTTGCTATTCAGCAGTTATCCGGACGGGCAAGGGATAAGACAGGAAGCGTTACTGGAATTTTAAACAATATATCTAATGACGCTGAAGAACTTCAGGAGTTGACGGCCCGGGCTGTTGATTTCAGTGGATTTGAAAGCCTCAGCAATAAAATTGATAAAACCTTGTCTGAGCTTGGCAATTTAAACCAGGAAATTGAAGAAAAGCTTGAAACAATCTTTTCTCAGGGTTCTGATCTGGCTAAAACAACCCAGTTTCTTGCCGGAAATCTTGATTTTCATCATGAAGTTCTCAAGGGGATGGAAGATGCAAGATATCTGCTGGAAACAATAGTCAAGGAAACAGAAACCGAGTTTGAGACCAGCTTTGATAATGTTCAATGGCCTGAGAATCTAAAAAAGATGTTTGAAAGGTATACAATGGAATCCCAGCGACTTGTTCATAAGGTTGGGCTGGAAGGTGAATCCCTGGATGAATCGTCTTCTTCTGAAGATGAGTTCTGGGGTGATGGAGAAAATCAGGAAGTTCAACAAGAGCAGGATGAAGATTATCTTGGTGATAATATAGAACTTTTCTAAGCTTGAAGGTAACAGGGGATAAGGTAATGGCAAATTTCGAGATAAGTTCTGACAGCGTAAAGGCGGTTATGAACCTTCAGGGTAATCTGAACGTGGAACAGGCTTCTGAATTGCACAGGGCAATACTGGAAACCCTGCAGAAACATGAGGTGGTTCAGATTGACATGGGCAATGTGGAAAATGTTGATTTAACTTTTCTTCAGATTGTATGCGCCTTGTATAAGGAGGCCGTCAGAGGCGGTAAAAGACTTATTTTCGAGTCTATACCTTCTAAGATTGTTATAAAGGCAGAAAAAATGGGTTTCACCGAAGAGTCTACCGGTGGATATTTTTGGAAAGGAGATGTTAATGCCTAAGAAGATTATGACGGTTGATGATTCAGCGAGTGTGCGCCAGATGGTGAGTTTCACCCTCAAGGATGCAGGATTTGAAGTTCTGGAGGCTGTGGATGGCAAGGATGCCTTAGGCAAGCTTACTTCGCCGGTGGATATGATTATTACAGACCTGAACATGCCCAATATGGATGGTATGGAATTGATCCGCCAGGCCAGGGCAAAGTCTGAATTCAAATTCATTCCCATTGTCATGCTGACTACAGAATCTCAGGCTGAAAAGAAGCAGGAGGGCAAACAGGCTGGAGCCACAGGATGGATTGTCAAGCCCTTCAAGCCTGAGCAGCTTCTCGCTGTTGTCAAAAAAGTTTTAGGCTGATCTCTTTTATTTATAACCTGGCCTCAGTATTTAATACCGGAGGGACAAATGTCCTTAGAGGAACAAGGCCGTCAGGCCTACGTTGTTGAAGCAACTGAACTTCTTGATGAACTTGAGCAGGGACTTCTTGATCTCGAGGCGGACCCTCATGATCAGAATCTGATCAATCGTATATTCAGAGCCATGCATACCATCAAGGGGTCAGGCTCCATGTTTGGTTTTGAGGAAATCGCGTCTTTCACCCATGAAGTTGAAACCATGATGGACAAGGTCCGGGGCGGTGATTTATCCTTGAATGCTGAGCTGATAGAACAGCTTTTCAAGTCAAGGGATCTCATAAGTGATATGTTGGCAGATAAGGGTCAGGATCGCCAGACCAGGGCCCAGGAAATTGTTGCCAGTCTAAAGAAAGCGGTTGCGCCTTCTTCTTCTCAGGACGTTTCCCCTGATACTGTTGAAGAAAAAAATGATGAAAACAAAGTTGAAGGCGAACTAAATACATTTAGAATCAGGTTCAAGCCGGATAAAAATATATTTTTTACCGGAGCTAAGCCCCTTGCATTGTTAGATGAGCTTTTTGACCTTGGGATATGCGAGGTAAAATCAGGTGTAGCCAAAGACAGTCCCTTATGCAGAATAATTGCCAGGACGGATGACATTCCCGGGATTTCTGAAATGAACCCGGAGATGTGCTATACTTGGTGGGATATTATTCTTACCACCACAGAAGATGAGAATGCCCTCAGGGATATTTTCATGTTTGTTGAGGATGATTGTGAGCTGGTCATCGAAAGATTAGATAAATCCGGAGAAATTGATACTGAAGAGGCGCACAATCGTCTTGGTGATATTCTTGTGCAGAGAGGAGCCTTGACTCCTGATGATATCGAAGAAGTGCTCAAGCTTCAGGAGCGCATTGGCCGCATTCTGGTTCAAAGCGGTAAGGTATCCCCTGAGGAAGTTGCTTCAGCCCTCGCTGAACAGCAAATTGTCCAGCAGACAGGAGCGCGTAAGAAAGAGGCTGCCGCAGTCTCAAGCATAAGGGTTGATTCAGTCAAGTTAGACAATCTGGTGGATCTTGTGGGGGAATTGGTTATAGCCCAGGCCAGGTTTAATCAGCTGGCTTCTGAAATGGACTCTGCTTCTCTTTTTGGTCTGGCCGAAGAAATGGAGAGACTGTCTGATCTGCTTAGAGACAGTACCCTTAGTATCAGAATGATGCCCATTGGTACTACATTCAGTAAATTTTCAAGATTAGTCAGAGATCTGTCCAAGGATCTTCGTAAGGAAATAAAGCTTGTGACCAGAGGTTCTGAAACAGAATTAGACAAGACGGTCATTGAAAGGCTTAATGATCCTCTTGTCCATCTTTTGCGAAACAGCATTGATCACGGGATTGAAGATCCGGAAACAAGGCAGGAAGCAAATAAAAACAGGCAGGGTACTTTGACTCTTTCGGCTGCTCATGCCGGCGGGGAAGTCATTATTGAGATAGCTGATGACGGCCAGGGACTTGATCCGGATGTCATCAGAAAGAAGGCGGTGGAAAGGGGCCTGATATCCAAGGACAGTGACTTAAGTGATGAAGAAGTCCAGCAGCTGATTTTTGAGCCGGGCTTTTCCACTGCTGCCAAAGTTACAGGAGTTTCCGGCAGAGGTGTAGGCATGGATGTGGTCAAAAGGGGCATTGATTCCCTGCGCGGGAATATTTCCCTTAAAAGCAGCAAAGGCCGGGGAACTAAGGTTAGAATAAAACTTCCTCTGACTCTGGCCATTATTGACGGTCTTCAGATTGTGGTGGGGAATGACAATCTGGTTATTCCTCTTTCAGTGGTTGAAGAATGTGTTGAGCTGAAATCTGAAAACGGCAGTCATGACTCCAAAAGTGTAATTAATCTGCGCGGCGAAATTGTACCCTATATCCGTATCGGGGACTGGTTCAGCATTCCCAGTCAGGAACTGGATATTGAGCAGATTGTTATAGTCAATGTCCAGAATCAGCGTGTCGGACTGGTGGTGGATAAGGTTGTTGGTCAGCATCAGACTGTTATAAAAAGTCTTGGTCAGGTATATCATAATGTCAGAGGTGTTTCCGGGGCTACTGTTCGAGGAGACGGGAGTATGGCACTTATTCTGGACGTCCCTGCCCTGGTGGATGATGTTGTTGCTGAGGGCTGATAACTTTGAGGGTAAAAAATAATGACAGATAAAATCAAGGTCCTTATTGTTGATGATTCCGCCTTAGTCAGGCAGACCATGACAGAAATATTATCCAGTGATTCGTCCATTGAAGTCATTGGTGCGGCTGTGGACCCCTTTGCCGCAGTACAAAAGATGGAAGAACAGCTTCCGGACGTTATTACTCTTGACGTGGAAATGCCGCGCATGGACGGAGTTACATTCCTTCGCAAGATAATGACCCAGCATCCCATTCCTGTTGTTATCTGTTCCACCCTTACCACCCAGGGGGCTGAAACTACTATTAAAGCCCTGGAATACGGGGCCGTTGAAATTATTCAAAAGCCCAAGGTTGGCACGAGACAGTTTCTTGAGGAATCAAAGGTCAGAATATGTGATGCAGTAAAAGCAGCAGCTCAGGCCAAGTTGAGACCTTTGTCGAGTATGGTCCAGGCCAAGAAAAAAATGACGGCTGACGCTGTGCTACCTCCTCCCAGTACCAGGGCCATGGTCAAGACTACAGAAAAGGTGGTAGCTGTTGGTGCATCCACCGGAGGGACAGAAGCTTTGAGAATATTTCTGGAGGCCATGCCCCTTGATTGTCCTGCTCTCGCTATTGTCCAGCATATGCCTGAGAACTTTACTGCTGCCTTTGCCGCTCGACTAAACACCATATGCAAAATTTCAGTAAAAGAGGCCACAGATGGTGATACCATGCTTAGAGGTCACGCCCTTATTGCTCCGGGAAACAAACATATGATGCTTAAACGAAGCGGGGCCAGATATTTCGTCCAGGTCAAGGACGGGCCCCTGGTTTCGAGACATAGACCTTCTGTTGATGTTCTGTTCAGGTCTGCTGCGAGGTATGCAGGAGGAAATTCCATAGGGGTTATTATGACCGGTATGGGGGATGATGGGGCCAAGGGTATGAAGGAAATGCATGATACCGGAGCATACTGTGTGGCTCAGGATGAAGAGAGCTGTGTGGTTTTTGGAATGCCCAACGAAGCTATCAAGCTTGGCGGGGTTGATAAGGTATTGCATTTGGTCGCCATACCAAGAGAAGTTATCAGGGCTTCCATGAAATAATAAAAACATGACTACAAATCTGACCAACAATAAACTTGCTGAGCGGGACTTTAAGAGGCTTAGTCAGTTCATCAGTTCAGAGTGCGGAATTAAAGTTCCGCCTACCAAAAGAACAATGATAGAGTCTCGTCTCCAAAGACGTCTCAGGACCTTAGGTATGGGTGATTACAAAGACTATTGCGAATATCTGTTCAGTTTAAAGGGCATGGAAATTGAGATGCCCCATCTTCTGGATGCTGTTACCACTAACACCACTCATTTTTTCAGAGAACCAAAACATTTTGACTATTTGTACGATAATGTCCTCCCCGCCTGGTTTGAGAGGTTCGGCCGGTCCAAGGAGCTGGTGGTCTGGAGCGCCGGGTGTTCTTCAGGCGAAGAACCATATACACTGTCTATGGTTCTAACCGAATTTGCAGAACATAATCCTGGCTTTTCCTTTGTGGTTGTTGCTACTGATATCAATAATCAGGTTCTGGAGAAGGCCCAGTTAGCCATCTATCCCGATGACAAAGTTTCTCAAATACCTCCTCTTCTCAGACGCAAATATCTCCTTCGCAGCAAAAACAAAACAAGTAACGTTGTTCGGGTTATACCTGAACTCAGGTCCAAAGTACGCTTCAGACGGCTTAATTT
>JBHEPK010000084.1:324-8513 GCA_046260325.1 Desulfonatronovibrio sp. | reverse complement strand
TCAATATATTTATAGTTTAATGGAATCGATAAAATTTAGAATACTCTTCTTTATACAACAAGACTGCCTCAAGTCAACAATGAATATTTGCGAACATGCACTGCATGGGTTTTGCACATGTGTGCAGCTGGTTGCACAGAAAATATGTATACAAAAAACTTTTTATTTTAACATGTTGATTTTAAAGTATTTAATTTTTGGCACGCTGGTTGCTTAGTAGATTGCAAGATTAAACATTAAATTTTTTTACTAAACAGGTTTGGGATTGGGATTGATGGCGGTATTGATGCTTGTTTCAATAGCAATGGCCAGAGGTGATGGTATTAATCAGAGTGGTCAGGGAAACCAGGGGCAACTTAGAGAAGATTGTCCTGTATACTCCAATCTAAGCGAAGAACAACAGCAGAAACTGCTTGAAGTTTCTAAAGAACACCAGGACTGGATGTACCCCAAGAAACAGGAAATGATTTCAAAACAGGCCCAGCTTAATGCCCTTCTTGCTACTGAGGGCGCTGATTCAGCAAAGATTGAGCAGACCAAAAAAGATTTGATTTCTCTTAATCAGGAATTGTTTCAGGGTAAACTCAATCACAAAACTCAAATGAGTCAGCAGTTTGGGATTAAAACCGGAATGAACAAGTATGGTCAGGGTGCAAAGAATTCCTTTAGATCAAAAGGTTCTGCTGGACACAATAACCCAAGATCCAAGAGATAAATAACTTAACTAAAAAAACATTCACAAAAAAAAGCGCCTGATTTTCAGGCGCTTTTTTTTGTACAATCAAGATGCAGACTTCAGCGGCGAGCAGAAAATATGATGTATTTGTTATCCCTCATCAGGATTTACAGGGATGGTTACTACGACATGGGTGCCCTCTTTTGCAGACGTATTAAATGTGATGTCTCCCTTGTGGCCCCTTGCCACGAGCCTGGCGCTGAAGGTCCCAAGACCTGTGCCGTGAGTCTTGCCTGAAGTAACATATCTTTCAAAGAAGCTATCTCTAATTTCTTCAGGAATTTCTCCCTGGTTGTGTATATCCATTGTCAGGACTCCATTGTCGTCCATGATATTAAGGCTGACATAAGAGTCTGAAGGAGAGGCTTCAATGGCATTGGATATGAGGTTGGAAAGCATGGACTGGATATGTCTTTCTTCCCAGAAAACCATAACCTGTTCATCTTCATTGATTTTTTTGCTGTCCAAGAGTACTTCAAGATCAATATTTTTTGCTGATCTTACCTTTTGGGTTTCTTTTTTCAGAGTTTCAACAGCCTGGAGAAGATCGAATTTTTCTGAATTCAGCTTGTAGGTTCCCTCCTCCATTTTGAAAAGGTCAAGGGACTGGTTGATCATGTGGAGCATTCTGTGTCCTGAATCATTAATGAGTTGAGCAAACTCTTTCTGCTCTGCCCCAAGGGTGACATCATCAGCAAGAATTTCAGACAGGCCTATAATTCCATTCAGGGGTGTTTTAAGGTCATGGCGAACTATACGTTCAACGTCTTCACGAAGTTCTTCCACCTTTTTCTTCTCTGTGATGTCCCTCTCCACATGAACCATCTGAGAGACAGTATTGTCTTCATCAAAGACAGGCCATGCCGAGACTTCTACATAGTATTGTTCACCTGCTGAGTTTGTGTGCAGGTGTTCAGCCACGCATGGCTGGTTGGAGTTTATGTATTCCTGGATTGGACAGGTGTTTTCTATTCCAGCGCAGGGTTCTTCTGTTCCATGGGAAATTTCAAAGCATGGTTTCCCAAGAACTTCCTCCATGCTTTTGCGGTTATTTTTAAGAAAGGCATCATTGGCATTGAGAATTGCAAATGACCCGGCATCAACAAGAGCTATGGAGTCAGGAATGCTGTTGAGAATTGTCTGGCTGAGCATTTCTGAGCGTTTAAGTTCTTTGGTCCTCTGCTCTACAAGTTGTTCCAGGTGATTTTTATAGCCTTCCAGTTCCTGGTGATAGGCCGATAAATCCAGGTCTCGTTCCTGCATTGCCTTGGCCAAAAGGCCTACCTCATCATTTCTGTTTATGCCTGGATATTTATGCAGCTCCTCACAACTGCTTTTGCTGACGCACTCAGTCAGTTTTGTGATATCATAAAGGTAAAATCGGCTTATTTTCCAGATTATAAGCACGAATGCCGGGACAAATATCATCAGGAGCAGAACTCCAGCCATCAGGATATAGTTCAGGCCTGTCTGCAGCGGGTCCTTAGAAAAAGCGACATCTATTCTTCCCTGGATTGCTGGGGCGGTCCCAATATCCTCGGAAAGAAGCATTCCCTGTAGATTTCCCTTTTCTATGAGCAGGTTGTTGTTCTGATCAAAAATAGCAACACCCGTGATCCCTTCGTACTCAATTATGGCCTCAGCCTGGTCCAGCAGTTCGAGGTAATTGATCTGCTGGACTGGCTGAACAAGGGAAATGGATGCCAGGCGCATGTGGGAGCGGATATTCTGTTCAAAATTATTTTCAAGATAGCGGGATCCAAGCCAGAGGCTCAGTGCTGCCCCGAATATGGCCAGAATACCTGCTATTAATGCTATCCATAATGCTAATCTGGTGTGCAGAGAATTGAATAAATGCATGGTGAAAATCAGACCTTGTTAAGCATATTTTCGAATATAAGTTTATGACTTTTTTCAGAGTCGACTATATGTTCAATATTTTTTCGTAATGGCTCATCCATATCAAACTCAAGTATTCTGGTATAGAGGTTTACAGCTCCCTGTTCCGCTGCGATATCCTGGGAAATGACTTTGGATGGAGAATTTGCAGTCTGAGGCGGCCAGACAGCCATGGTAGGTTCAGAGCCGGAACTTTTTAATGTATTGACCAGTGTGACCGCGTGATCCACTTCGTCAGCAATTATGGCCTGGATGCTCCGGGCAAGTCCCTGATCAATCCAGTAGGTCAACAGGCCGGCGTGGTTGGCATACTGGACCAGAGCTCCATGCTCATGCTGAAGGGCCAGTCCCAGCAGTTCAGTAAGTTGTGCCGGGTATGCTGCTGAACTGTCAGGGGCGGACCAGGCAATTGCCGGAGCTGCCATAATTATTCCTGCTGCACCAACCCCGGCCTTGAGCAGGGCTCTTCTGCTGATTCCTGTCTCAAGGATTGAGCGATTGTTATCAATGTAATAATGAGGTTTTATTTTTTTGATGGTCATGGTCATTTCTCCTTAGCTGATAAGAATTTTTTCAACAGGCTGTCAGGTGAAAATGTTTATATGGCTTAAAAAACTGATGCAAGTCTTAATAAAGCCTAATTTTGCTGGATCTGTCTACTATGCTTTGGGACAACAGACCAGGCTGCAGGCTTTATTAGAGAAAAAAAAGTGATCAATTGGTACAATATATTTATGGTAAGACTTTAATGCATGGTGTGTCCATTACAAAATTGAAACACAGGATATTTTGCACATGTGTCATAAATGCACGGCTATTTTGGCGGCTGAGGGGGTAGAAACGTTATTTGTTTTTTTTAAAGATTATCCGGAAAGCACTGTGCTGTATGGGTTTACACTGGTTTGTAAAAAAATGGCACGGCACATGCTAATGGGTAAAACAGTTCTATTTATAAATTTAAACAGATTACGGAGGTATTAAATGACTTTTACGAAACAAATCAGAATTGCTCTTAGTGTGATTTTCTTTGCCTTTCTTTTAACTATGGGAGCCAGTGCAATAGCCCAGGATGGTTACGAGGGGCAGCAGGGACAGCAGGGACAGCAGGGGCAGGATATGATGCAGCAGCCTGCAGAACCCATTGAAGTAAGTGATGCTGACTTGGACAAAGCAGCCAATGCTTATATGGAAATTACAGAAATCAGGGAGAGTTTCCAGGAAACTTTGGCTGGAGTATCAGATCCTGAAAAAGCACAGGAACTTCAGGAAGAAGCTGGAGAGGCCATGGTTGAAGCAGTAGAGAATAGCGGCCTCGATGTTCAGGCTTACAATGAAATAATGGAAGCAGCCCAGGTGGACGAAGACTTGAGAAATAAGCTTCTGGCCAGACTTGAACAGGAATAATTCAGATATAGACAGAAAAGATGCTGGATGTTCGCATAAAATTATTCAGCTCAGGTATAAGTCTATAAAGGAGGTTATCTTATGAAGTTAAAGAGCTTAATTGCAGCCATTGCGTCGTTATTGTTGCTTGGGATTACCATAGCTTGTGACCCGCCAGAAGATGGAGCTCAGCAGGTTCCTCCTCCAGCACCAGGAGAGGCTCCTGGAGGATATGAACAACCAGGCACTCCTGGTGGTTCAGACGAAGGATATGGTCAGCCTGATGGAGAACAGCCAAGTGGCTTTTAGATAAAAAGTCTCATCATGACTTCCTCTCCAAAGCCCCCTTGAAAAAGGGGGCTTTTTTTATTCCACAAATATTTTCTGGGAAGGATCATCAGTAACTTTACCAATAATGGCAGACTGATTAAGGCCCCGGGCATGAAGATCAGCCAAAAGCTTTTCTGTCTGTGAGGAAGGACAGCAGATAAGAAGGCCGCCAGAAGTCTGGGGATCAAAAAGAATATCTTTAACTACAGGGGATACACTGCTTGAAAAGCGGGTCATGCATTCCCGAAAATTTTTATTTTTGTGAGCACCTGCCGGGACCAGGCCCATGGATCCGAATTCCATGGCTTCGGGAAGTGCTGGTACGTCTTTACTATGGATTAGCAGGCTTTTAGATGAACCAATGACCATTTCAGCCAGATGACCAAGGAGTCCGAAACCTGTTATGTCAGTGCAGGCGTGGATTTCATAATCTGTCATGGTTTCTGCAGCAATCTTATTCAGTTGAGCCATGAGCTTGGTTGTGTCCAGGATAAGCTGTTCCGAGGCCAGACCGGCCTTGATGGCGGTATTGATTATGCCTGTACCGATGGGCTTGGTTAAAATGAGATCATCATTTTTTTGCAGGTTCTGCTTGGTCAGAACTTTGGAAGGGTGAATGAAACCTGTTACTGAAAGGCCATATTTGAGTTCTTTATCCTCAACACTATGTCCGCCCACAAGAATCACTCCGGCTTCTTTTATTTTTTCCAGACCGCCAAGGATTATTTTACGAAGGACGTCAATGTCCATATCACCAAGGGGAAATCCCACAAGGTTCATGGCTGTCTTGGGAATACCGCCCATGGCATAGACATCACTCAGGGCATTGGCCGCGGCAATCTGGCCAAACCAGAATGGATCATCAACAATGGGTGTAAAAAAGTCTACCGTCTGGATAAGGGCCAGATCGTCAGATATTTTGTAGACTCCGGCATCATCAGCGCGGTCCAGCCCCACCATAAGGTTTTCGTCTGTAGGAAAGTCAATTCCTTTTAAAGCCCTGTCCAGGTCCCCTGGAGGCAACTTGGAAGCTCAGCCGGCTCCCTTGACTGTCTCTGTAAGGCGTAAAGATTTTTTTTGTGTCATTTTGTCAGCTTTGTTTTTGTATGGATTTTGAGAATAATATGTACACTTGGTCTGGCAGTCCAATAGATTGTTTCTATTCAAAAAGACAGAATCAATAGATTATAGTAATAGATGCCTCGTATCTATTCACCATGTTGTGATGACAGCCTGCATCCATAAAAAAAGCCCGGAAGAATGTTCCGGGCTTTTTAGACTGTTAAGCCTGGGTTTACTGAGTCTGTTGCCTGAACTCTTCCTTTAGAAGTTTAGCTGAGACAGGCAGACAATTTCCCCGTCCACAAAAAAGCTCATCAGGTGTTGTTCCAAGAAGAGCAAGGGACAGGACATCATCCATATTTTTAACCGGGATTATCTCAAGTCCCTTGAGAACATTATCCGGAACATCTTCGAGGTCCTTTTCATTGTCTTCAGGGATGAGTACTCTATTAATCGTGGCCCTTCTCGCAGCAAGGAGCTTTTCTCTCAGTCCTCCAATGGGCAGAACTCTTCCTCTCAGGGTGATCTCACCGGTCATGGCAATATCATTGCGCACAGGCAGATTCAAAAGGGCTGAAATAAGGCTGGTGCCAAGAGTTACTCCTGCTGAAGGTCCATCTTTGGGAGTGGCGCCCTCAGGGACATGAACATGGATATCTATTTCTTTATAAAAATCAGGCTTGAGCCCGAATATTTCCGAGCGTGAGCGTATGTAGCTTAAAGCAGCCTTGGCGCTTTCCTGCATAACATCTCCAAGCTTTCCAGTTATTTCAATTTTTCCTGTGCCGGGCATCAGGGCTACTTCCACGAGAAGGATTTCTCCTCCAACCTGGGTCCAGGCCAGGCCGTTAGTGACACCTACCAATGGCTTGTCTTCCCGCTCTCCGTGCCTGACTTTGGGAACTCCAAGATAAGAATGAATACTGGTCTTGCTCACCTGTATTTTTTTATCCCTGTCCCCGTCCTGCTCTACAAGCTTTTTGGCAACTTTACGGCATATAGAGGCAATCTCCCTTTCTAAGTTTCGTACACCGGCCTCTCTGGTGTATTGTCTGATAATTTCCGAGATTGAACCTTCAGAAAAAGACACGCTCTCCGGGCTCAGGCCATGAAATTCAAGCTGTTTGGGACATAAATAGTCCTTGGCTATCTTGGTCTTTTCTGTTTCAAGGTAGCCGGGCAGTTTGATTATTTCCATCCTGTCCTGAAGGGGAGCAGGGATAGTATGCAGGTAGTTGGCTGTAGTTATAAAGAATATATTGGACAGATCATAGTCAAGGTCCAGATAGTGGTCATTGAAAGCATAGTTTTGTTCAGGATCAAGGACTTCTAAGAGGGCTGATGAAGGGTCGCCGCGAAAATCCGTACTCATTTTATCCACTTCATCCAGGCAGAAAACAGGATTGTTGGATTTAATCCTTTTGAGACTCTGGATTACTTTTCCAGGCATGGCCCCGACATAAGTCCTTCTGTGTCCCCTGATTTCAGCTTCATCCCTGACTCCACCGAGGGAAAGCCTGATAAATTCTCTCCCGGTAGCTCTGGCAACTGATTTAGCAAGGGAAGTCTTTCCCACTCCAGGAGGGCCCACCAGGCAGAGTATAGGTCCACGCATTTTTTCCACAAGACTTTGCACAGCGAGATATTCAAGGATGCGCTGTTTAGGCTTTTCCAGTCCATAATGATCATCATCAAGGATTTTCCGGGCCTGGGTAATATCTATTTCTGATTCCTGAATCTCATCCCAGGGCAGGGAAAGTATCCAGTCAATATAGTTGAGCAGGACACTGTATTCTCCGGCATTGGGGGGCATGGTCCGCAATTTTTTCAATTCTTCCATGGCCTTCATCTCAGCCTGTTCAGGGAGATCCTTTTCTTTGATTCTTTCCTGGAGATGATCAAGCTCAGCCTTGGGGTCGTGTTCTCTGCCCATCTCCTTGTGAATGGCCTTTAATTGTTCAGAAAGATAATATTCCCGCTGATTTTTCTCCATCTGCTTTTTGACTCGGGATTTTATCTTTTTTTCCAGAGAAAATACTTCAATTTCCCCTTGCAGGTGAGCATAGGCCATCTGCAGCCTTTTAAGTGGATCCAGCTGTTCCAGAACAGCCTGTTTGTCCTGAAAGTCAACTTTGAGGTGGGGCATGACAGCATCGGCAATGGCTCCTGCCTGATTCAGACTGAGAATTGACAGAATGGTTTCCTTGGCCATTCTGGAATTAATCTTTCCGTATTCATCCAAGGCCTGATGAGCAGCCCTGACTAAGGCTTCTGATTCAGGGTTTGAGCTGTCCTGTTCTGTAATGCTCTGAGCGGTGACAACAGGTACTTCCTGGGAAAAATCAACCTCGTCTGGGTCAACAACAGCCCGTTTCAGTCCTTCAAAAAGGACCTTGATGGTGCCGTCAGGCAGTCGAAACATTTGTAAGATTCTGGCTACACAACCAAAGCTGTAAACACTTTCCGGAGAAGGTTTTTCCAGTTTGGGTTCATTCTGGGTTACCAGAAAAATGTTTTTGTTATAGTTGTCCAAAGCAAATTCAATGGCTTTGATTGAGGAATCTCTTCCTACGAGAAGAGGAATAATAGCCTTGGGGAACATTACCACTTCCCTTAAGGTCATAAGGGGGACTTCCTGCTCCTGGGTAGATAATTTTCCGGAAAAGTTCGTCTTTTTTTTAATCATGAGTTACCTCTTGATGCTGATTATTAAATTTAGTCAGACTGATTTTGTCTGATGTCTTATGTAATTAAAGTGATAAAGTCACAAGGATGTTAC
>JBHEPK010000084.1:0-314 GCA_046260325.1 Desulfonatronovibrio sp. | reverse complement strand
TCTATGGCAGGGCACAATTACAGGCCATGGGTTGCCTGCCATTGCCCTTCCCACAGCTCTTGCTCCGCCAGGAATATTGCATGATTTTGATAGCTGGCCATAGGATATGGTTTGCCCCCAGGGGACATCTTTGAGCAAGGTTGAATAGACCTTCTGCTGAAAAGGTGACACCCTTGACCAGTATAGCTGGGGGACAGACCAAAGGGGTTTATGTTTTCGCTGGTATTGGTTCAAAGCTTCCTGGACAACATTGCTGTAAGTTGAAAAATTTATAGCCGGACAAGATGCTCTGTTGGAAGTTTCAAGGTCAATAT
>JBHEPK010000083.1:0-8556 GCA_046260325.1 Desulfonatronovibrio sp. | reverse complement strand
ATTGCCGCGCTCGAAGACTCGCTCGCAATGACACCTGGCAGCCACAGACGTGGTTACGCAACACCTGTCATTGCGAGGGAGCGTAGCGAGTGAAGCAATCTGTATGGCAAAACCTTAATATTCTGAATTTATTTATTAAACGGTCCAAGTTACTTAAAAAAAGAAGTTAAATCCAGATCAGGCCAGGGTGAAATGCTTTTACCATTCAAACTCCGTAATTATTTTTGACAATACCATCATTGTCAATATTGGCGTCGAAAAACTTGCCTACACCGTATTCCCTGCGTCGAAAAAACTTTTCAGGGCTGGGGCCAATAATCTGCATTTCCGGATTTTTCTCCTGGACCTCCAAGGCAATATGCATCTCTTTGGTACATCCAGTAGAATACGTTGAATCTCTGCCGGCCCAGATGGGGGGAACTTTCTTGCCCATAAGTTCAAAACTCTTTTCAATATCGCTGACCATCTGAAATCTCCAGACATCAATAAGACCGCTTCGTTGAACCATTTCCCACATGTACATGAGATCATCTCCGTCCATGCCCTGCTCAAAATGTTCAGCCGGGTTAACTATGTATGTCTGATCCATCCGCTCACGCATATAAGCTACAAAATGATTAATGACCTCAATGGCAACCTTAGTCTGCCCTGGAATGCTGCCAATAATAGCACTGTAAAAAAGTACCCTCTGACCCTGCATTCTGGCATTAAGCATGCTTTTTTTTATCTCCTGGGCTTTGCCAAGAATTTCCTTTTCAATGAATTTTCTGACCTTGGAACTTCTTTTCTTATATTCAAAATGCACTTCGCCGTGAAGATCACGATAAAAAGTCAGGATATCTCTGGTAAAAAGATGAGAATTATGAATAAATCTTCTAAAGTTACCACTGCCTTTGGCAATTATCAGGTCAGATTCCTTCCAGGCCCTGGCAAAGGTTACGCTGGTCCGGTAAAGATTCATTCTCTCCCTTGTGCCGTCAGATATAACCAAAAGCCTGTTCTGGCGCTGTTTTTTCAAAAAATCCTTCTTGGATATCTGACTTTGGTGAATAATACTTGCATCCCTGCAGCCATTGGCCAATACCGGATCTGATTCCACATCCCACAATGTGGGATATTCATAATAAAAACCCTCTTTAAGGGCCAGTACAACCTTGTGTCCCAGACGGATCAAAGACTGAATGATTTTGAGATCAAACATTATTCCGCCCGCACTGTCAGGCATATAAAGAACTTTATAGCTGTATATATTGTCCGGGCCGAACAGGTCAGTCATCACCTGTTCAAATCCACTCCACTCTCTGCTTAATTCACGCCCAACATTTACAGAATCAGGGTTGAAGTCCTCCTGCTTCCAGACATCAGACCAGGTTGAAAGGCAGAAGTAGCGCCGAAGCTCAAGAAGATCCAGTTCCCAGCGCAAATCCTGAATTATTTCACAACCCAGAGTTGTATCAGGACACGAACTGATAAACCTGAAAAAAACCGAACTGTTCATGAACTCTAACGCCCTGCGGTTAAAGTCATTTTTTCTGGATTGATATGGATCCTGCAGGGCATTCTGGCTGAGAAAAATATCAAGCATTCTTTTCAGAAGCCTTGATGGAATCATAAAAGGTGAATGCAGGGCTTTCTGGAACAGATGCCTGCAAAGGGAAAGGACTTTCTTGCGGATAAATACCTCTCCTGAAAAGGAATGAATCAGAATCACCACCCGCTTCCATATATCTATATATTCCTTTTTCAGCTCCTTAGTCATTTTGGTCTTCAAAAGATTGTCGAACATCCAGTCCGTGCACGGCGCAAAAACCTGATTCTCTTCAAGATCAACCATAAACCTGAGCTGTTCTGAAGAGGCGTTTACTTTGGGATTAATGAGATGTTCAATATTATTCTCAATCATAAAATTCAAGAACCAGGCGTCTAAGTAAGGATCCTGGCCGGCACGAATTTCTGAAACAGATGAAATATCCGGAAGCTTGGACAAGTACTACCTCCTCTTTAAAAATCTTTTGGCTACAAGCTTGGCTGTAAAACTTTGCTCCGGGCATACTACCGCCTTAAAATCCTTTTCATACCTGAATATTTTAAGACTGTCTCCAGGTTTGACCTTGAAACCTTCCTGCCCGTCAACAGTAAGATATGCATCTGAATGTTTTCCGGCAATACCAGCATAAATTGTTTCGCCCGAGCTTAGAACAAGAGGCCTGAAGTCATGGAGGAAGGGACAGATAGGGGTAATTACAAAAACTTCAAGATCAGGATGGACCAGAGGTCCGCCCGCTGAAACTGAATAGGCAGTAGATCCAGTGGGAGTGGAAAATATTATACCGTCTGATCTGACACACTGCCTGACCCCTCCCGGAAGATCCAGGTCCACACTGATAAGTCTGGCCATCTGCCCTCTGTTGATGACTATCTCATTTATGGCCAGACCATGCTTGATGAGTTCATCACTTCTGAATAATTCAAAGCCGATTACGACTCTATTGGAAACCTCTATTTTATTCTCAATTATTTTTGAAAGCTGCTCTCTCCAGGAATGAGGAGAGACATCAGCCATAAACCCAACCTTGCCCAGGTTAACTCCCAGGAAAGGAACCTCAAAATCAAGCAGAATCCTGGCCTGACTGAGTATGGTTCCATCTCCTCCCAGCACAATTATCATATCAGCTACAGGAGTTCCGGAATGAAAGTTCTTTTCATCAAAATTCATGGCAGGTAAATCCACTTTGATTCCCTGGATTTCCAACCATGCCCTGATCTTCAAGGACAAGGCAAAGGCTTCCCTGCACCTGTTCTTGGTTGTTAATAATACTGTTTTTACTTTCATGAATTATAAGCGTCCTGGATTTTATAAAAAATTTTAAACGTAGTGCTGAGATATATCAATAAAGTTTATCTGTTTAGCCAAGAAAACACCTTGATTCAAGAAGAAGTTTATTGAGAATTAATTTTATTTCAAAAAAACCTAATGTTTTTTTATTAACTGCCGATTCATTCGATAGAAGAGGTAAAAAATGACTATCAACCCGAACCTGGTAAAAAATGTACTCAAGACCTATGACCGGCACCTGGTCAATGGGCGCAGACTGGCTCGTCTTTCTCGCCATCTGCGCGGCCCTGAAGTACTTGCCATTGAAGACCACTCAAAAGAGATTAAAAGAAGAAAGCTGGTTGAAAGGATTGCCAGGGAAATAATCGAAAACCTCATTACCTCTGACAGCAGAAACCCCATGGTTGAAGAAATTAAAAAAGAACTCAATCAAGAACTTGAAACTGAACTCATCTTTCACTACCCTCCCACAGGAGAAGAGATGAAAATATTTACTGGTGGAGGGGATCAGCCCCAGGAGTTATCCCAAGAACAAAGAGATCGAATCCTGGGCAAACTTTGGGAAATGACTCTTAACAAGGTCAATGAAACAATGCTTTAGCATTCTGTAACTATTCGGCAAAATCGAATAAAAACACTTTGTATCCTGACAGCATATCAAACAATTAAAAAATTTTCTCATTACAGGCTTAAGGTTAATCTGCACTGTCCGATAAATAATAGTAATTGCAGAGATGACCTGCATTGGAGGAATCATGGAAATAAAAAACCTACTTAATGGGCTTCAGACTTATGAACAGTCCAAAATTAACAAGGGAAAAAATAATGAAGGGGCCGGTGTTAGAAACTCAAGGGCATCCTCAGACAAGGTAACTTTGTCTGAAAATGCCAGGCTGCACAGGGCCGGGTTTGAGCAGGCCATGAATGCTGAAGAAGTCAGGACTGAAAAAGTCGAGGAACTTAAAACCATGGTCCAGGACGGCACTTACAAGCCTGATTCACGAAATATTGCCCAAAAAATGATCCAGGAAGATCTGGAAAGCTGGTTTCAGCGTACCTGATCTGAGATCAACATTTATCCTTCCCAACTCTCTTCCAGTTCAGACAGGACAATTCTTGATCTCACACGTGGATCATGCTGAGGAACCTGCATCCCGACTCTTCTAACAGTATTGATAACTATTGGTCCGCTCATATTCAGGGTAGTTTTTTCAGGGCAACCCTGGGGTATGGTTACGGTGACCATTACTGCGAGTTCATGCATTCTGGGACTTTTAAGGACTCTTTCCTCGGTTTTGCCGAGATGAATCTGATAATCCCTGACAAAAACAAATGGATCAGCCACCAACAGTCCAAATCTTGAATTTTCCAGATTCTGCAACACATAAAAAGGCGAATCAGACTTAATCTGGAGAAGAACAAAATCCTTTACCCTTTCCATGCCTATGAGTCCTCTGGGAAAATATACAGACTTTTCCTCACTCACCAGGATTTTACCCAGTCTGGAATTTACTTCTTTTTGCTGCTTCTTGTCCATATATTTGCTGCTGCCACGAGATCTTCGGCACAGGTCTGAATGGCCATCTCGTTCTCCTGTTGAATTTTTTTGAAGACTTCTTCCCGGTAGACAGGAATATCATCCGGGACCTCTATGCCAACTTTTACCTGCTTTCCTTTTATTGCCAGGATAGAAACTTTTATATCATCGCCCAGATGAATGTTCTCACCGGAACGACGGGATAATATGAGCATTATTGTAACAGATCCTTTAACTGAGTGTTGAAAAAATCCTTATCCAACAGTCCGTTCAAAAGCCTCAAATGCAAGGAACAAAAAAAGTTCAAGGTTGAAGAGTATTTATTCATACGTGAGAGTTTGAACTTTTTGCAGCGACGCAGCAATTGGGAGTTTTTCAACGGGCTGTTAAGGGTTTTTCTTAACAACTTCCTGAATATATTTCTGAATAATTTTTTTATCCCTGACATCATTATCCACAGCCCACCTCAAAGTTTCCTCTATAATTTTACCAATTTCCGGGCCCTGAGGCAGACCTGTTATATCCATAACATCCCGGCCGTTGATTACAGGGTCAGACTTGCTGTTTTCCTTATCTAACCAGAATTTAATTCTTTTTCTGAGGGAAGCTGTATCCTGTTCAAACTCTAATGCCTCGTGTTTGCCTCTGGATGCCAGATCACATTTTATTACTGCTTCTAACACATCCCAGCTTTCATGAGACATCAGCTTGTAGACCTTGAATGGACGCATTTCATTAATTCTCAGCCCCTTCATGTGATTTTCAGCTGCAAAGCACATGGCCTGAATAATGGCTGATGACATCTTCAGCCTGCGGCCCATGTTACGGATTATTTCCACTCCTGCCTTATCATGACCATAATATACAGGCAGGCCGTCTTTATGACTGAGGGTTGCTGCCTTGCCCACATCATGAAAGAGAATGGAAAGATTAATTACCGGGTCAGATTGTTCATTGGCTTCCAAGGCGGAAAGGGTATGTTCATAGACGCCTCCTTCGGGGTGATGGACCGGATTATGCTTAAGACCTTTAAGGGCTTCAAGCTCAGGCAACACATAAGTAAGCAGCCCGGATTGATCCATGAGCCTGATCCCCCTATCCACGGATTTTCCCGGCAATGAACAGATCTTTAAAATTTCCTGACCTGTTCTTTCGGGTGCAGCATCTGCAATGGACGGCGAAAGTTTTATTATGGCCTTGAACGTTCTGGAATCAATTTCAAAATCAAGGGCTGCAGACAGCCTAACTGCCCTTAAAAGTCTTATGGGATCTTCAGAAAAACGATCAATAGGATTTATGGTTGCGCGCACTAACCTGTTTTTAATGTCTGCCTGGCCGTTAAACGGATCAAAAATGTTTGCATGGGCATCCATGGCCATGGCATTAATGGTGAAGTCCCTGCGCCTGGCATCAGCCTTAAAAAGTTTACTTTTATACTCATGCCCTGCTTTTGCAGATCCATTTCTCAGTAAAGAATCATCCAGCAAAATAGTTTCAAAACGCATACCCTTATATCCAACAGACAACATGCCAAAATCCCGGCTTCTGCCCACATTATGGGCAGAAAACAAATCTGAAATCATCTCCAGAGGCATGTTGGTTGCCAGATCAATATCTTTCACAGCCCTGCTCATTAAATGATCGCGTACAGCCCCGCCCACAACTAAGGCTACATATCCATGACCCTCAATGGTCCTGAGAAGCTCTATAACTGTTTTATTCAGCACTGTTTCAATTATTTGCCAGCTAACTTTTTGACATGAACTGCACACGACTTTGCCAGACCATTTAAATCATACCCTCCCTCCAAGGCAGAAACAATCCTGCCCTGAGCGTATTTATCCGCAATCTCCATAGCAATTTCTGTGAGCACGGAAAAATCCTCAATTTCAAATTCAAGCCTGCACAAAGGATCTGCTTTTAATGCGTCAAACCCAGCGGAAATAAGAACCAGTTCAGGCCTGTAATTATCCATGGCAGGCAGGAGTTTCTCAGTAAAAATTTTAATTGCCTCCTGACCCGTTGTGCCGGCGCCCAGGGGAATGTTCATGGTGGTTCCCCTGCCCGCACCTTCTCCTGTCTCATAGGCATTACCAGTGAATGGATACCACATATCCTGATGAACACTGAAGAAGAACATCTCTTTGTAATCATAAAATACTTCCTGGGTCCCATTACCATGATGAGCATCCCAGTCTATAATCAGTATCCTTTCCAGCTGGTACTTATCCCAGGCATACCAGCCTCCAAGGGCAATATTATTGAAAAGACAAAAACCCATGCCCATTGCTGGGCGGGCATGATGACCAGGGGGACGGACAGGACAAAAAACATTATTTGCCTTACCCTGCATAACCATATCCACCCCATCGAGAACAGCACCAGCAGCGCTCAAGGCTGCCTCCCATGACCATGAATTAATGCCCGTGTCCGGAAAGCTTAGAGAGGAAAATCCCTGTTCAACTCTGGTTTGGACAAGTTTTACATACGATCTCACATGATTATACCTGATCTCTTCTTCTGTAGCCTGCCTGGGCTTGTGCCATTTGAGATCTGACAGATGGCTGTCATCCTCAAGGGCCTTAATAACGGCTTCTACGCGCTGTGAACTCTCTGGATGTCCCGGACCAACCTGATGTTTAAGAAAGACCGGATCATAGGCTATTACTGTATTTGGCATATCTCTCCAAGGTATAAGTCTTCGAAATGGACTTTAAAAGGTTCATACTCCAACTCCCTGTGCAAGTCCATATTCCCTGAACCTTGCCTTGACAGACCTCCTATGCGTTGTTACCTCATTAGCACTCTAACAACCAGAGTGCTAATGAGGCAAAACATGGAACTTAACGAAAGACAGACAGATGTTCTTTTGACTATTGTCAAAAATTATATCCTCACTGGTCAGCCAGTAGGCTCAAGGACGGTTTCCAGGGACTCCAGTCTAAGGCTCAGTCCTGCCTCCATCAGAAATATCATGGCTGATCTTTCCGATGAAGGCTATATTAAGCAGCCCCACACTTCTGCCGGCAGAATTCCAACAGCAAGGGGGCTCAGAATTTACTTGGATTCAAATCTTGAGATGGAACCACTATCTTCTGAAATTCAGGAAAAAATCAAATCTACCCTTGTCAGTGTTGGCCCGGACCTGTCTCAGACCCTCAGCCAGGCCTGTAAAATGCTGTCAGCCTTTTCCAGTCAGATAAGTTTGGTAATTACCCCCAGCCACCAGCTCATCCGCTGGCAGCAGATAGATTTTGTGTTGATCAGGCCTGGTCTGATCATGTCAATCCTGATTATGGACGGTGGAATAATTCAGAATAAGGTCATCAGTGTTGAAAAGGAAATAACTTCTGATGATCTAATAAAATTCAGCAATTACCTAAATGAACACTTCCAGGGTAAAACTCTTCTTCATGTCCGGGCAAGCATCCTTGCCCAGATGAAAACTGCGAGAAGACAATTCGAAAATCTTTATGAAAACGCCCTGAAGCTGGCTAAAGAATCTTTCGAGGACACAAATAGACAGGTTTATGTGGAAGGTACACACTATCTGTTTCAAGACAACGATTTATCCGATATCAATAAAATGCGTGAACTTTTCAGAATGTTGGAAGAAAAATCCAAATTGCTCAAGCTTCTTGATAAAACCATTGAGACAAAAAATCTGAACATCATTTTGGGTCAGGAACAGAAAATGGATGAGCTCAGCGATTTTTCAGTCATTTCTTCACCTTACAGCTTGAGAGACGATAATATCGGAGCCGTAAGCATCATCGGACCTACCAGAATGAATTACTCAAAAATTATTCCTGCTGTTGACTTAACTGCAAAAGTTATTAGTCAGTTTCTCCATGAAATTTATGAAGAGGATTCAGGATCGGATAATTTATAAAAAGAGCGACAGAAAGGTTCTAAGACACTTGAACCCTGTTGGAAAATACAGAAAAACTGCATAGTGGAGGATGGTATATATGTCTGAAGAAAAAAATAAACCGGAAAATGAAGAATTTGATTATTTGGAAAATGACGGGGCAGACGAAGAAGCAGCTGATCATGAGGAGCAGCGTCCCCAGGTGGAACTAACCTTGGATGAACTGAAAAATTTGTGCGAGGAAGAAATATGTCCGAGGTGTACTCTTTTGGATGAAGAAAAGAACAAGGCGCTGAGGGCTTGGGCTGATTC
>JBHEPK010000082.1:0-8728 GCA_046260325.1 Desulfonatronovibrio sp. | reverse complement strand
GTACCATGCGGGCTTTTGAAGCTATGCAGAAAGTTATCACCACAACTCAGGAAAAAGATCAGCAATTAATCAGAGATGTTGGAACAACAAGATAAAGGTTATAAATTAAAAATGATTAAGGAGAAAAGATTATGATGCGATCACTCTGGACTGCTGCTTCTGGAATGGCTGCTCAGCAGTTGAACATAGATGTGACTGCCAATAATTTGGCCAATGTGAATACTACAGGATTTAAGAAGAGCAGAGCTGAGTTTGAGGATCTCGTCTATCAGAATCTGAAAATCGGTGGAACGGAAAATCTCAATGGAGACAGAATTCCGACAGGTATTCAAGTGGGCATGGGAACAAGGCCGGTTACAGTGCACAAGCATTTCTCCCAGGGTGATTTCCAACGTACAGACAATCCCCTTGATCTGACCATTGAAGGAAATGGTTTTTTTCAGGTGATGGCCAATGACGAAGTTGCCTATACCAGAGCAGGTGCCTTTAAGTTGGATCAGGATGGAAGAATTGTTACAGCTAATGGATATCCCCTGCAGCCTGAATTCAATGTCCCTGAGGATACTGTAAATATAGTGGTTACAGAGCAGGGACGTTTGTCCTGCCTGAACAAGGGGGGCGAAGAACTGGCTGGGGTTGATATCCCCACTTTCAATGTCATTAATCCTGCGGGGCTGAAAAGCATGGGAAGAAATCTGTATGTGGAAACAGATGCATCTGGTCCAGTCGTGCAAGGAGTTCCTGGAGAAAATAATTTTGGATCTATTGCCCAGGGCGTTCTGGAAATGTCCAATGTGGAGCTGGTGGATGAGATGGTGAACATGATTGTGGGACAAAGGGCTTATGAAATTAACTCCAAGGCCATTACCACATCAGATCAGATGCTTCAGATTGCCAATCAGTTGAAGAGATAATCAGGATAACGGAGATATGTCATGATCAGGAAAAGTCAGTTAACCATATTAACATCCAGGATAGCCTTGTTTGTACTGCTATTTTTTATATCCATCGGTGTAAATGCACTTGCAGATACATACCATTACTGGGTTAAAGAGCATGTGGCTCTTGATGCTGACGTGATAACCTTTGGTCATATTGCAGAACCAAAAAACAGCAGGGCCACAAAAAACTGGAGTGATGTTGAAAAAATTCAGCTTTGGAGAGCGCCTCAGGCTGGCCAGAGAATAGTTCTGACCAGAGAGCAGGTTATGGCCAGGTTAAATTCTGTAGATGCTGATCTTGGCAGTCAGAGCATTATCCCGAGAGAGATTACTTTTCAGCGCGGAGCTAAGGTTTATAATCATGAAGAACTTCAGACTATGGTTACTGAATATCTTGCCCCAAGAATTAACAGCATGGGCGGGGAAGTTAAATTTCGTGATTTCAGATTGCCCTCTCCTGTGTATATGGAAAATGCCTTTGAGAAAATAGAAATTGAAACCTCAACAGAGCCTGCAGCAGGCAGGAATAGTTTGAGAATAAATGTTGTAGATGCTCATGGTTCTGTGAGTAAACGTCTTACAGGAAATGTTTTTGCAGATGTCTGGGTTACTGTTGCCTGTGCATCAAGGCCTCTGAACAGAGGGGATATTGTGAATCCCGGTGACGTCACCTTTGAACGTAAAAATCTGGCGTATTTAAAAGATGATGTCTGGGACGGAAGGACCGGCCCCTGGAGGATCAGATCTTCTGTGGGCCAGGGACAGCCCATTTTAATGAGGGTTCTTGAGGGTGTTCCTGTAGTCAGTCGAGGAGATCAGGTCAGCCTGGTCTATCAGGGACAGCATGTAACTCTTTCTGTTCCAGTGGAAGTCCTGGAAGATGGTCAGAAAGGTGACAGCATAATGGTTAGAAATATGCGCAGCAGAAAAGAGATTGTGGGATTCGTCCAGGACGGCGGAACTGTTGTTGTCAGGTAAGTGTTAAGCAGTAAGAACTTTGAATTTTCAAAATATATACAGGAGTGGGAGATGAATAAAATTAATCTGATAATGATCATGATGCTGACTGGGTTTCTGGGGGCGTGCGCTCCGGCACATCAGCAATCAGGCCCAACGCCGTCATACTCTCCTGAACCGTATGTTGATTCCTTAGATAATTCACAGATGGAGACCCCGTCTCTTTTCAATCAGACCAGGGCGGAATATCTTTTCAGTGATAACCGGGCCAGAAATGTGGGTGATATTGTCACGGTGAATATAGTTGAAACATCGTCTGCTTCAAATCGGGCTAACACAACTACTGAACGAGAATCCTCAATGAATCTCGGAGTGAGTAGCCTGTTTGGACAGAATGCCATGAGTACTGTGCCCTTGGATACTGCCACTGGTGGTTTATTGCCAGGAATCGGTCCAAGTGGTGCTGTTGGTGATACTCCAATTGTATCAACCGATTCTACAAGTGATTTTGATGGATCAGGAACAACCACAAGAGGATCACAAATTTCAGCTGTTATTTCCGCGAGGGTAGTCAGAGTTCTTGATGGAGGAGTCTTGCAGATCGAAGGCGCGAGAAATATTAAGGTTAATGGAGAAAATCAGATAATTGTAGTTCGAGGATTAGCGAGGGCCAGAGATATTAGTTCCGGCAATTCCATAAATTCTTCCCAGTTAGCTGATGCTTATATAGAAATGTATGGTCAGGGTATTATTGCTGATAAACAGAAACCTGGCTGGCTGGCTCAGCTTCTGGACAGGGTATGGCCATTTTAAATTTGTCTGACAATCGTGAGCTACGTGCCAGACAGGGTTTTTTAGAAAGCAGAGGAAAGATATGCATAAAATTTATCGAAAGACAATAAGCATAACCTTGATACTCATATTATGGACAGTTCTCATGTGCGGACAGGGTCTGTCTGTGAGGCTCAAGGACATATCCACATTCGGCGGGGTAAGAACCAACCAGCTGGTGGGATATGGTCTGGTTGTAGGGTTGTCCGGCACAGGAGATCAGCGCGGAGCTCCGTTTACCATAAGATCCATGGTGAACATGCTGGAAAGCATGGGAGTCAGTGTGGATCAGAACAATCTTCAGGTTAAAAATGTTGCTGCGGTAATAGTAACTGCGGACATGCCATCTTCTGCCAGACCCGGAACAAGCTTAGACGTAACCATTTCATCCATTGGTGACGCCAAAAGCCTGCAGGGAGGCGTACTCATTCAAACCCCTCTTAAAGGGATAGACGGTAATATTTACGCTTTGGCTCAGGGTCCGCTGACCTTGGGCGGATATTCTGTGGAAGGGGAGGCCGCCCAGATAACAACCAATATTACCACAGTGGGCAGAATACCCAATGGCGCAATGGTTGAAAGGGATGTGCCTTTTAAGTTTAACGCCCAGGAAAGTATTGAAGTAAATCTTAATGTGCATGACTTTTCCACAACATCCCAGGTTACTGAAAGTATTAATGCCAATTTTGGACAGAATCTGGCTTCAGCTGAAAGTATTTCCTCAGTCAGGGTTCAGATTCCCCAGGAGTTTTCTGGCAATCTCATTCCATTTATGGCCGCCCTTGAAAATATCCCGGTTTCACCAGACAGTCCGGCTAAGGTTGTTGTGGATGAAAAAACAGGAACGGTAGTCATTGGCCAGAATGTAAAGATTTCAAAGATTGCGGTATCCCATGGAGATATGAGCGTTACTATCCGGGAGCAGCCCGAGGCATTTATGCCCGAACCCTTTACTGATGCTGATCCAGTGGTTGTACCCAGGACAGACATTGCAGTAGATGAGGAAGGCTCACCTTTGGTGGTCATTGAAGGGGCTACCATAAATGAGCTGGTTGAAGGACTTAATTCTGTAGGCGCGACACCAAGGGATCTCATAACTATTTTGCGAACCATTAAGGCCGCAGGTGCACTTTATGCGGAATTAGAGGTGATCTAAGATGAATGACTCCTTTTCAAATCAGATATCTATGCAGACTGAGCAAAGCAGGGCTGTAAGCAAAGCTCAGGAGATGCAGAGGCTCAAAGAACGTATTGGCAGCGGACAGGATCAGAAAAAGGAGCTGCGGGAAGCCTGCATGCAGTTTGAGGCTGTATTTATACAGAAAATGTGGGAACAGATGAGATCCACAGTGCCCAAGGAAGGATATCTGCACAGCAAAGAGCAGGAGATGTTTGAATCCATGTTTGACCAGGAAATGTCCATGGAAATGGCTGAGTCCGGAGGTATTGGCCTTGCTGACTTAATGTATGGCCAGCTCAAGGAGAGGCTTGAACAGTCCGGAGCAAACGCTGCTTCAGATTCCCCGACCAGGATTAATCCTTTGCCTTCTATGCAGAATTCTTCTGTAAAGAGTGGAGAAAATGATGATAAAGAATCTAAAAGTCTCGATAATTCTGAGGTTAACCGCATTCTGAGCATGGACGTTTCACCTGAACAAAGAGTGGATTTCTTAGCTGGACAGATTGAGTATTTTCTCGGTGGAAAGCCTCTTAATGATTTGCCGGAATTAGATGACAGGGTGGATGAGGTTGAAGATCTGCCTGAAATTGACAACCAGCCGCTTCCACCACTGCATTGGCCTGTATCCGGTACAGTTTCTTCAGATTTTGGATGGAGGGATGATCCATTTACAGGCAAACAGGCCTGGCACGCCGGGTTAGATTTTGCTGTTGCTGAGGGTACTCCTGTGGAGGCCTGCTGGCCTGGCAAGGTAATTTTTTCCGGTTCAGAAGGTGGATTTGGAAATAAAGTAGTGGTTGAGCATCCTGGCGGCTGGAAGAGTGTATACGCCCACAATAGTGAAAATCTGGTCAGGGAAGGTGATGAAGTCATACCTGGTCAGAAAATTGCATTGTCTGGTAATACGGGCCGCTCCACCGGTCCTCATTTGCACTTTGAGCTTAGGCAGGGAGATCTGGCCTGGAATCCTGAGATGATCAAAGACAGATTGTTGGCTGGACTCAGTATTGGAAATGGCAGCGATCAGGAACAGACTTAACAGCGTGTTAACCTTGAACCTTTTTCAAGGAGATTGATATGAAGATAGAGGCAGGACTTATAAGACAGAAACAGGCTTTGGGCGTGCTCTTCTCCCTTCTCGAAGAAGAATTTTCAGCCCTTTTAGGTAATTCCCCCAAAGAGGTTTCGTCCTTGGAGTTTTCTGTTCAGGAACTTATCAGACAGCTTATGGATGAAAAGGATGAGATCAGAAATATTCTTGAAAAAAATAACGTATCATCTTTAACCCAATATTTAGAAGATCTTGAAAGCGGAGAGTCCTCTGTTATTCGGGAGATACTTGAAGATCTGCGTCTGTTAGAGGAAAAATGTTCTCATCAGGCCATGAAGAATAATGAGATAGCCAAAGCCCTGGCTGAGCAGAGCGCCGGACTTCTGAGTATCTTTTATGATCAGGTAACTCCGAGGCAGGAGACTGTTTATTCAGCCAGTGGACGATGGTATGATAATGGTTCCAAGTCTACAGGTCTTTTAAGAGGAAGAATGTAATGTCAGGCATTAGTTCGGTTCTGGATATCGGGCGCAGGGCCCTCTTTGCCAATCAGACTGCCATTCAGGTGGTCAGTAATAACGTGGCCAACGCCAATACACCGGGCTACAGGCGTCAGGCACTTCGTTTGGAAGAAGCCGGGGCCATTGATTTTGCACCGGGTCAGATTGGAACCGGAGTTAATGCCAAAGAAGTATATCGCTATTTTGATTCATTTGTTGAAGATCAGTATAATACCAAGGCTTCAGAACGGGAAATGTGGGACACACTGCATAGTAATCTGTCCAATATTGAAATACTTTTTAATGAAAGTATGGGCAAAGGGCTTAATGATGTTCTGTCCGGATTCTGGAACGACTGGCAGGACCTGTCCAAACGACCCGATGATAATAATGTCCGGGCTGCTCTTATTGGCAATACATTAAATCTGACAAGCACCATTAATCGACTTGATGGAGATATTGAGGGAATGCAGAGGCAAACAGAAGATTTTGTCAGGCAGGATGTGGAAAGGGCCAATGAAATTTTCAAAGAAATATCTGAAATAAATAAAGAAATAAATGTAAAAGAAATACCGGGCAGAAATAATCTCAATGAAATGCGGGACAAAAGAGATCTCTTGGTTAGAGAACTGGCTGAAATTATTGATATCAACTATATTGACAACGGTGGGGGCGATCTAACTATAACTACCAAAGCCGGGCATACCCTTGTGGATGGACAGAATCATTTTAAGCTGGCTTTTGAAGGTGAAAAGACATTTGCTGACCTTACTCCTGGCTCAAATTTTGACGGGGCTATCTATTATGAAGGCAGTTCCAGCTATGAATTGACGGTTAAGGTGGTAGAGGACGGAGATGTGGATGGTGATGCTAAGGTGAAGGTTTCTCTGGACGGCGGCAGAACCTGGGTTAAGGATGAAAATGGTGAGGATGAATTTGAAGCCAATACTTATGATAACCGGATAACTCTTCCTGTGGATGGGATTAAGCTTTGGTTTGGAGACAAGGACAATTCGTCTGAAGATCCTGCAAATAAAGCCCTGTCAGAAAATGATGAATTTAATATAGTCCCCAAAAGTGGTCTTTACTGGTATGAGAATACTTCTTCTGCTATGAATATCACTCCCCAGATTCTGGGCAGCGGACAAATGAATGACAGAAGAGTCACTGGCGGATCACTGGCCGGATATCTTAATTTCAGAGATCATTATGCCGGTAAATACAGGGAAAAGCTTGATGCCACTGCCACCAGCCTTGCCTGGGAGGTCAATAGAATTCATTCCCAGGGCGCAGGCTTGGAAAAGCTTACTGAAGTAACAGGTACATCCCAGGTGGATAATAAGGAAGAAGCTCTGGGAAATTCAGCATCAGGTCTGCATTTTGGTGATAAACTTCAGTCAGGGAATATCAGCTTTTATGTGTATGATAAGGATTCAGGAAATATGCAGGAAAGCAGGCTTGATTTTGGTGGAGAAAATTTTGATCCAACAAAGCATACCCTGGAAGATGTCAAAGATGCAATTGATGCTATAGATAAAATCAATGCTTCCATTACCAACAACAGGCTTCACATTGAATCCGAAGATGGCTACGAATTGGCTTTCGGCGATGACACCTCAGGCCTTCTTGCTGCCCTGGGTGTAAATACCTTTTTCCAGGGAGAAGATGCCAGAACTTTTGCAGCCAATGAATTTGTAAGAAATAATATTGCATACATAAATGCAGGTCATGTTAACGGTGCAGGCGAGGCCAATGAGGGCGACAACACTACAGCCCTGGAAATAGCAGCCCTGCAGCATAAAAAGGTATCCATCACTACATCCTTTGAAGGGAGCACTGATCAGACTATTCAGGATTATTACAATTCTCTCGTGGGGAATGTGGGATCGGACACAAGCATGACCAAGTTCAGTGCAGAATATAACGAAGCCCTGAGCAATGATTTGAACCGCAAGCAGGAAGAGATTTCCGGCGTTAATATGGATGAAGAGATGAGCAGCCTGATTAAATTTCAGCATTCTTATCAGGCAGCAGCCAAGCTTATCACCACAGCAGATCGCATGCTCCAGGTGCTGATGGGTATGAAGAATTAATCTGTGAGGAAATAAATCATGCGCGTATCACAAAGTATGCTGTTCAATAATTTTGTTAAGAATATGAACAGTTCTTCATATGAGCTGATGGAGCTGAACAAGCAGGCTTCGAGTCAGAAAAAGATCAATCGTCCTTCAGATGATCCCATAGGTACGTCAAGGGTTTTGAGTTACCGTGATTCCATATCCTCTCTGGAACAGTATAAATCTAATGTAGATACAGCCAAAGGCTGGCTGGGACTCGCAGACGAAACACTGATGCAGGCCAACAATGTGCTTATCAGATCCAAAGAAGTTGCAGAGCAGGCTGCCACAGGCACTATCAGCGCAGATCAGAGGGAAATTCTTTCCTATGAAGCCAGACAGCTCATGGATCAGATGATCAATTTGTCTAATGCAAGGTACGAAAAAAAGAGTATCTTTGGGGGGCACAAAGTTGATGGGTCTGCATTTGAACCTGCCATGAATCTTAGCAGTAATAAGGATTTGCCTTCAGATTATACTATTGAGGGCAAAGCATCAGGGACGGTTTTGGTACAGTTTACCAGTAGCGGAGAAGTAAACAATGGAAGCGGAACGGACATAGATTATCGCTATTCAACCGATGGAGGCAAGACATGGACTGACGATTCCCTTGGAGATAACCAGACGGAGTTGAATATAGGCGGATTGAGTGTGGGTCTTCCCAGTAGTGGATATACAGTGGAAGCCAATGATCCGGACAATACCAATGACACATCAGGTACATGGCTCTGGGTCAGGCCTACTGCCAGATACAATGGTGATGATCAGGATGAGAATAAGGTTTCTGTATATGCCGAGGATATTGATAGTGGTGATGTTTCTGTAGCTGGCGTGTTTGATAAAGATGTAACTGTAAGGATTGATGAAGTTAGTGGAAGTGATATCACCTATTCCTATAGTCTTGATGAAGGATCAAATTGGAACACTGGCAATACAACCACAGTAGATGGCACCGATGATGCAAGATTTCTCGTGCCGGGCGGAAGGGTGGATATTTCAGGCGTTGCTGCTGGAGATTATAACGAAAACGACCAGATACTTATCCGTCCCCACAGGGCAGCCATTGATGTGGAAATATCTGCCAATGAAGAGATTCAGATCAACAGCGTAGGCAAAGATATTTTTGGTGGTATTTATAAAAAGCCTGGTGA
>JBHEPK010000081.1:0-9016 GCA_046260325.1 Desulfonatronovibrio sp. | reverse complement strand
GCTTTGCGGACGGGAACATATGCTCTGCTGTCGTCAAAAGGTAAAGGTCAGTTTTGTGGAAGCTGTTTATCTTTCCCATAAAATGAATGTGATGTTATCCAGAGACAAACGCCAGGAACTCATCAGCTATGCAGTGGACGTCCTGAACACCAGGAAAGCATCAGGAAAAGGGGCTATAGTTCAGGGGGAAAAACTTGTCTGTCCTCTAAATGAACATGGCAAATGTACGGTTTATACCCAGCGCCCGCTTGCCTGCAGGCTATATGACCACACTCGTATATCCAAGAAAGAAAAGCAGGAACTTTTTAATAACATCAAGGAATTATCAGAGAATCTTTTTCTGGCATTCAGTGGGATTTTTCTCAAGGAAGATCTGATCTTTGACCTTAATGAAGTAATCTCAGGCAAATACGTCCAGAAATTTTTCTACGCATTAATGGCCAGCAGTGATAAGGAATAATTAGTCACCATGTTCTCCATACTGAACACTGCCGGAATGATTTTTTTAAGTATTATCTTTGAGTCAGCACCATTCATTCTCATGGGAGCTTTTTTCTCATCTCTTGTTCTGGTTTTTATTCCCAAGGAATTTTTCAGTAAATATCTGCCCAAAAACCCGCTTTTTTCCATTCCGCCGGCACTGCTTTTGAGTGCTGTATTTCCTGTATGTGAATGTGCCATAATTCCGGTAATCCGGGGTCTGGTTCGAAAAGGCATGCCCCTTTGTACAGGAGCAGTCTTTCTGGTGGCTGCGCCCATACTCAATCCCATTGTCCTGGCTTCTTCATTTTACGCTTTCAGGTTTGATCTGCAGATAGTAGCTCTAAGGTTTGGTCTGGCTGCTTTTGTTGCCCTTATGGTTGGTCTTCTAATTTATTTTTTTCTGGAATCCCGAACCACCAAAAATCCTGCACGGGATCTGCCCATGTCATTTGACAGGGAACAAGTTAACAAATTCTTCAGTCTTTCCTCATGGAAAAAAATATTCGATCACAGCATTGATGAATTTTTTACAGTAGGTAAATTTTTTATTCTCGGAGCAGCAATAGCGTCTTTTTTTCAAACCCTGCTCAGCCAGCAGGCAATTTTTAATCTGTCCGACTCTGCCTTTATCTCCCCCATGATAATGATGTTCATGGCTTATATTTTGTCCCTGTGCTCCACAGCTGATGCATTTGTTGCCGCTTCTTTTGCCGGAACTTTTCCTTCCATGTCCATTGTAGCCTTTCTGGTCTTTGGCCCGATGCTTGACCTTAAAAATACAGCCATGCTTCTGGGTTATTTTCCTGTACGCTTTGTCATGCTGTTCATGGCAGCAGTAATTACTGTAGTTTATCTTTCTGTAGTAGCTTTACAATTTCTGGGATTTTAAAAAATGTTCAAAGCTTTTTTTCTGCTTCTATTGGCCGTAATGCAGGTCAAAATGGTTTATACAGGAGAGATTCTATACTATCTGGCTCCTCAGATGCTGCCTTTTTTTTACTTTTCAACTTTCAGCTTCCTTTTCTTATCAGCATACAAGGCAATGATTATTATTGCGGAAAGTGACCTTAATACAAAAGAATCTCGTGACTGCGGATGTTCGGACGGGCATGAATCCTCATGGGGTAAACCTCTGATGTACGCACTCTTCACAATCCCCCTTGCACTGGGATTTCTCATGCCGCCCAAAATATTAGACAGCTCACTAATGGAAAAAAAAGGAATAGTCTATCAGCAGGTAACCCCCAGGTCAGCCGATCATGGTCCTGATGACAGGAAGGCTGCCCAGGATCAAACAATTGATCACGAATGGTGGGAAGACTACGAATTTGAATCTGAATCTTCAAAAAATGATTTACCAGAGGAACAGCAGGCTTTGAAAGATGAACTTGGTATCTGGTATGAACACGATCATTACCAGCAACTAACAGAAGCCCTTCTTGCTCAGGATGTTATCAACGCAGATAGTAAAGGGTTTCTGGATACAATGCTGGTTATATCTGCATACCAGAATGAATTTCAAGGCAGGGAAATTGAGCTCTCCGGATTTGTTTACCGCGACCAGGCCATGTCTGAAAATGAACTGGCCATAACCAGGACTGCAATTACCTGCTGTCTCGCGGATGCCACGTTTTACGGTATTCTGATCAGAGGAGAAGACCTTAATGTCTTTCCTACAGATTCCTGGATAAAAGTCAGGGGAACTATAGATCAGGACTTTGTATTTGACCAGAATATGCTCATGATCTCTTCAATTGAGGCAAAAACTATTGAGAAGCCTGAATCCCCTTATGTTTATCCTTATCTTTACCGTCAGTATATGCCCTGACTTTCTCATTTTTTCTTGACCTTTCAGTTATGACTTTGTTAGCTGTTATCCTTCTTTTGAAAAGCATCGTACAAAGAATAATCTATCCGGAGATTGATTTTGATTCAGTTCAAACATGTCCATAAGTGGTTTGGAGATCTTTATGTCCTTAATGATATTCACTTGAAAATCGAGAAGGGCGAAGTAGTCGTTGTTTGCGGACCTTCAGGTTCAGGCAAGAGTACCCTTATACGCTGCATAAATCGTCTGGAGCCCATTCAAAAGGGAGAGATCATTGTTGACGGTATGAACCTTTATGCCCCTGATGTAAAACTCACCAGACTCCGGGCTGAAATAGGCTTTGTTTTTCAGCAATTCAATCTTTATCCCCACATGACTGTTTTGCAAAATGTTACCCTGGCTCCAGCACTGGTTCGAGGAGAGAACAGAAAAAAGGCTCAAAAAAAGGGAATGGAGCTGTTAGAAAAAGTAAACATTCCTGATAAAGCCCAGCATTTTCCTTCCCAGCTTTCAGGGGGGCAGCAGCAAAGAGTGGCCATTGCCAGGGGCCTGGCCATGAATCCCAAAATAATGCTGTTTGACGAGCCCACATCTGCCCTTGATCCGGAAATGATCAATGAAGTTCTGGATGTAATGAAAGCACTTGCATTGGAAGGCATGACCATGATCGTGGTCACCCATGAAATGGGATTTGCCCGTGAGGTTGCTGATAGAGTAATCTTCATGGATGAAGGTAAACTGGTGGAACAGAACACTCCTACCCTCTTTTTTACCGATCCCCAGACCGACCGGGCCAAAGGTTTTCTCAGCAAAATTCTTTCTCATTAAATTTTGTTTAATTTTTGTTTTATCGTTTTGAGGCAGTTTTGAAAAATCATCTTTAATTTCAGGAGGTAGAAAGATGCGTTTGTGGAAAATCCTTGGAATTGGTCTTTTGACCATCATGCTTTCAGCTCAGTTATCATTTGCAGGCCCGACTTATGACCAGGTGATGGAGGAAGGTGTTGTCCGGGTTGGCGTGATGACTGATTCCATTCCCGGAGCCTTTTACAACGACAATAATGAATGGGTCGGCTTTGATGTGGATATTGCTGAAGAGGTTGCCAAGCGCCTGGGCGTAGGTATTGAAAGGGTGGCTGTAACTAACAGAACCAGAATAACCTTTGTCCAGCAGGGACGTATTGACATGTCTGTGGCCAATATGACTCACACCAGAGAAAGGGACAAGGTAATCGATTTTTCCATTACATACTTTTTTGATGGACAAAAGATTCTGGCTCCTGCAGGAAAGTTCACCAATCCCAGTGACTTTGTCGGCAAGAAAATAGCTACCATGCAGGGCACCACATCAGAAATCAATATCAAAAACCTGCTCCAAGAACTTGGCGATCCCAACTATGAACAGAACGTTATTTCCTTCCAGAAAGAATCTGAAGCCTTTCAGGCACTTAAGCTTGGACGTGTAGCAGGCTGGTCCACTGACAGCACAATTCTTCTGGGATACGCAGCTCAAGAACCTGGAGAATGGGAACTTGTAGGCGATTTCATCAGTAATGAACCTTATGGAATTGGAACTCCTCAGGATGATTCAGCATGGCGCGATGCCATCAACTTTGCTCTGCAGGATATGTGGAATGACGGCACATATATGGATATCTACGACAAATGGTACGGACCGGATACACCATACTACTTCCCCATGACCCGTCAGATAGAAGTCTGGCCATAGATTACTACAGCTTAGCTTAAAAAACATCACAGGCCCGGCTATGAATTCAGCCGGGCCTCTTGGATAACACCAGATGATCAATCCCTGGAAAGAAAAGAACTGGGTTCAGAACCTGACCCTGATAACAATCATTACCATTGCCCTGATATATTGGGGTTTTTTCTTTGAATTCGGCTACAAGTTTGATTGGAGTGTCTTATTCACAACCAACCCTACTTACGGGGAAAACCTTGGTTTTTATCTCATCTACGGGCTCCAGGTAACATTAAAAATTACCCTGATCAGCTCAGTCCTGGCCCTGACCCTGGGAACATTCTTCGGGTTGGGCAGACTCTCCGCATTTAAACCTTTTTACTGGATCTCCACAGCATATGTGGAATTCTTCCGTAATACCCCTCTTCTGGTTCAACTTTTCTTCTGGTACTTTGCCATGCCCCAGGCTATGCCTGCAGATATGCGCAACTGGCTTTTCGGCTTTAATTACGAATTCTGGTGCGCTACCATCGGTCTGGCCATATATACCGGTTCATTCATGGCTGAAGTCATCCGGGCTGGAATCCAGTCCATTGACAAAGGGCTTCTCGAAGCATCCTACTCCAGCGGCCTCAACTATTTTCAGATCATGCGTAAAATTATCCTGCCCCTGGCCTTCAGGGCCATAATCCCTCCCCTGGGCAGTGAATTTTTAAATAATATGAAAAACTCCTCACTGGCCATGGTAGTCGGTGTGGCAGACTTAACCTGGCAATCCCAGCAGATTGAATCCCTGACTTTCCGAGGATTTGAAGCTACTACTGCTGCCACAATAATATATCTGACACTGTCTTTATCCATATCCGGAATCCTTAACACCATCAATGTAAGGCTCAGAAGCCTTGAAAAGAATAAAAAGGATATCCTCTCTTATGGAATTAACTTTCTGTCCTGGCCTGTTGCCAAGACATACCTGCTCCTGGAAGGAATTTTTTCAACTTTATTTCCTAAAAGACCCGAAAGGATCAAACTAACCCCAACCCAGACCTTCATCAAGCAGCTTTCCCTATGGTTATGGGCCATACTGATTTTTTCAGCCAAAACCCTGTTTGCTGTAATTATTGTTTACGGATCATATCTTGTATTTAAAGGGCTTTATTCCTTTAACTGGCAGGTAATCTGGGACAACTTGTCTACGCTGCTTATCTGGCGCTTTCCAGATGGACGGGCTGAAGACGCTTTTATGGGCCTTGGGGGGCTAAGTTTTTCAATACTTATGTCTGTCATTGCCATTTCAATCAGCTTTTTTATTGGCCTGCTTGTAGGTCTTGGCAGGATGTCCAAAAACAATATCTTCCGCATTCCCTGCATGATGTATATTGAATTTATCAGAGGAAACCCCCTGATTATTGTAATATTCTGGGTTTACTTCTTTATTCCTGTTTTCTTCAACGCTTTTATCAGTGTTTTCTGGAGTGCAACCATTGCCCTGACTATTTTTACCGGGGCCTATATAGCGGAAATAGTCAGAGGAGGCATTCAGAACATACCTAAGGGTCAATTCGAAGCCGCCTTCAGCACAGGGCTGAACTATTATCAGACCATGCGCCATATTATCCTGCCTCAGGCACTCAAGCAGATGATCCCGGCCATTGTGGGCCAGTTCATTGCTATTTTCAAAGATACTTCCCTGGCCTTTGTCATTGGAGTCATGGAATTGACCTATGTAGCTCAAATCCTCAACAACCGTCTGATGATCTATCCTTTTGAAATTTATACCACAATCGCTGTGCTTTATTTTGCGTGCTGCTACGCCATGAGTATCTTCGCTGCCAGACTGGAACACAACCTCAGTCCGGACAAAACTAATCTCAGGATGTAGCCATGATCAAGATATTTATCACCGGGGGAACCCTTGATAAAGAGTACAGACAGACAGATGGCGAGCTGGTTCTCACCAAAACCCATGTCAATGAGATCCTCGGTCTTGGAAAATGTACACTAAAAACCAGTCTTGAAATAGTCATGCTCAAAGACAGTCTGTTCATGGATCAGGCTGACCGCCTGAAAATCCTCCAAAAATGTCTTGACTGCACTGAAGAAAAGATTGTCATTACCCATGGAACTGACACCATGGCTGAGACTGCCGGCATACTTGGTCAGGATATAAAAGGTAAAACAATCGTTCTGGTGGGAGCCATGATACCCTTCACTTTCCGGGATTCAGATGCTGTGTTCAACCTCGGGTTTGCTTTGTCTTCCGTCCAGACTCTCAAACCCGGGGTTTATATTGCCATGAACGCCAGGATATTCAGCTGGGAAAACGTAAGAAAAAACAAGGAAAGCGGCGAGTTTGAAAAATTAACATAAGCCTGTTCCTGTTTGCTTATCCTCTAAATTTCAGATCAAAAAAAGGTGATTTGCGACTGTCAAACATTTTCCTGTCGTTTTCAATCACTTCCTCATCCAAAAAGGCTTTTTTCATTCCCGGATTCTCATTAAGAACAAACTCTGTCTTGCCCCAGGAGGTAATAAGGCAGGAATGTCCGGCCAGTTTACCCAGAGCAGAATTTCCAGTACCATTGCAGGCCAGCACATAACACTGATTCTCTATAGCCCTGGCCTTAAGAAGAGTCAGCCAGTGCTCAATCCTGGCCAGGGGCCACTGGGCATTGATCACAAAAAGGTCAGGTTCAAATTCATTCTGAAACAGAAAAAGTTCGGGATAGCGAAGGTCATGGCATATCCCAAAGCCCATTTTAATGTCCTTCCACTGGTATGCCTCTGGAGGACTGTCCCCAGCTGTGAAGTGCTCATTCTCATTTCCAGGTAAAAACAAATGAAGCTTGCTGTAAACCTCAAGTACTCCCTGATCAGGAGTAAAAAGGTAAAAGGTGTTATAGTATCTGGAGTTTTTTCTGCACCAGAGGCTTCCTCCCAGAATATTTCCTGTCTCCCTGGAAAATATCTCCATTTTCTCTTTGATTTCAAGACACTTGTCAGACCATAATTCCTTATGTTCATAATCGAAGCCCCCCAGGAAAAGTTCAGGAAAGACCCAGAGGCTTTTCTTGTCCTGATCAGAAATCTTTTCCAACCACGGATTGATCTCCTCAACCTCGTTCATTACCGGAGTCTGACATACTCCCACGCATAAAGTATCCATTATTCACCCTGTTTTTTTTGATGGACTGCAGTTTATCCTCATTAAGATTATAAAGTGAATCAAGAAAGTTTGTTTCAAGACTCCCCGGACCTTTTGCCTCCTTAGCTGCCTCTTCACCGCATACACCCATTACAGCCATGCCCATGGCAGCAGCCTTGAGATAATCTTTTTCCACTGCTGAAAATGCAGCAACCACGCATGTACTGGAGCATCCCATCCCAGTTATCAAGGTCATCATGGGATGACCATTGGCAATCTTTACCATCTCTGTTTCAGAAACAATAATATCCTCTTCACCACTTACGCACACAATGCATTTATATTTCTGAGACAGGGCAAAGGCTGCCTCAACAGCCTGATCAGAACCATGCAGGCTGTCCACCCCTCTGGGCTTGTCAGCTGATCCTCCAAGGGCCATTATTTCAGAAGCATTTCCGCGAAGTATATCAATGCAGCCCTCTTTTAGAAATCGCAATGGAGTATCCGTCCTGATTCTACTTGCTCCGGCACCAACAGGATCAAGAACAACAGGAGTACCTTGCTCCCGGGCCTTCTGCGCGGCAATCTCCATGGTATTTATCTGTGAGCTGCAGGGCGTTCCCATGTTAAGTACCAGAGCACCGGCAAAGGCGGTCAGCTCCTGGATCTCATCAGCAGATACTGACATGGCAGGCGAAGCACCCACAGCGAGAAGTACATTGGCCGTAATGTTCGTGACCACTATATTGGTAATGTTCAAAATTAATGGTCTAACCTGCCTCATTTCCTCAAGTCTTTTCCAAGTCTCTTTGTAACTGATCATAAGTATCCTTGTATGTTAATAATTGTTAATCAAAACTATTCGCAACTTTTCATTGTATTGCTTATGTTTATCATTTCTTTATCGTTTAAACATAAATTCAGATTATTATTGTTTTGCCATACAGATTGCTTCACTCGCTCGCAATGACAGGTGTGGCTGTCATTGCGAGCGAGTCTTTTTACCCAGTTGAATACACGCAGTGTAGGCGGAGCCATTCAACCGGGGCGAGCGCGGCAATCTCTCACGCGCTGAGGTAATTTCAAGTTACATGTCGGTCTGGTCCAGGTTTGACCGGGTGGAACGCTCACAAGCAAGAAAGCAGATCATCAATACTTGTAAAAATTTTCTTCCCTGGTCTAACCGGACGCCTGATAACTATCACTTCAATGCCCAGCATAGAAGCGGCTTCAAGCTTGGCCGGGACTCCCCCAGCTTGCCCGCTGTCCTTGGTAACAAGGACTTCAGCCTTAGATAATTTAAAATGATCAATATTGTCCTGCAGACTGAAAGGACCTGTAGCCTGAAAAATATTTTTCTCTTGCACCCCTGCATTTACAATCTTCTGCCTGAAAATTTCTCCAGGCAGAGTCCTGACAATTAAATTTTTTCTATGGTCTGATTTCGCCGTATATATGCCGATATTATTGGAACCAACACTCAAAAAAACCACCCTGCCATCCAAGGCAATATCAGCAGCATGATGATGACTGTCAGCCCATATTACCTTTGAAATCTCAGATCCAAGACCAGGGCGATCATAAACCAGAAAAGGAACACCGAGAACTTTAGAAACATTATAAGCGTTTTGCGAAATCTCTGAAGCATATGGATGAGTACAATCAATAATTAAGTCAAAACCCTTTTTTTGCGCCAAACTCAATAGCCCTTCTTCATCAAGGACACCGTGTCTGTATTTCACATTTGTATTTAAGGGCTCATCCTGGCTTACCTTTGTTGCCCTGCTGACCACAACCTCAAAATTCTTAACTGACAAACCTGCAACAAGCTTTTTTGCCTCGGATATGCCACCCAGCA
>JBHEPK010000080.1:8801-9063 GCA_046260325.1 Desulfonatronovibrio sp. | reverse complement strand
GAATAGGCCTGAAAAATGCTTTTGTTAGCAAAGCTGAAGAACTTGGTCTTAATATTGTTGGACAGGAAGCTTATGTTTCAGGAGCATCAGACTTTAATCCTCAGCTTACAAGACTGAGGGGCAGCAATCCTGATGGTCTGTTTGTATCAGGTTATTATCCTGAAGGTTCACTTATCGCCGGGCAGGCCGAAAATCTTGGAATGAATGTTTCAAAATTTGGAGCTGATGGATTTGATAATGCTGATTATATCAGCCTGGCTGG
>JBHEPK010000080.1:0-8703 GCA_046260325.1 Desulfonatronovibrio sp. | reverse complement strand
ATGAGCGCCAATGCATATGATGCCGCTGGCATCCTTTTGCAGGCCATTGCTGAGGCAGGTGCAGACAGGGAAAAAATAAGAGATTATCTGGCATCCATGAATTCACCTGAAAAAGGATACCAGGGAATAACAGGTCTTACCTACTTTAATGATACCGGCGATACACCTAAGCCTGCATTTGTTAAAAAGGTCCAGGACGGAGAGTTTATAGCTGCTCCTATACAGATGGACTAAGTGCTGCATAGTTTCCGTTTGGAAAATTTTTTTCCGGGCGATGAAACTGTTGGTTCTCTTTCCGGAAAAGATCTGTTTCCGGATGCAAAAAAATACATAGCTGATCAGAAACTTGACAAACAAGGCAGACTGGACAAAAGTCCCGCCTGCCTTGTTTTGTTTAAAATATGTTGCCACAAAAACATTCTGACCTGGATTTTTCAAGGATATCGCCTTGTTTGAACAACAACTCATAAACGGACTTACCCTGGGCATGATTTACGCCCTTATCGCTGTAGGGTATACAATGGTTTATGGTGTGATTCAGCTCATAAACTTTGCCCACGGCGAAATATTCATGCTTTCAGCATTCCTTGCTGTAACTTTCATTACTGTCTTTGGCCTGCCCATATATATAGTCATTATCTTGACCATGGGCTGCTGTGCATTAATGGGGGTACTTCTTGATATCTTTGCCTACAGGCCTTTAAGACAGGCCCCAAGACTTGCCGCACTCATAACAGCCATAGGCATGTCAATTTTTCTGCAAAATCTGGCAATGATAATCTGGGGAAGCAGACCAAGGCCCTTTGTCCAGGACGCTCTTCCAAGCTTTTTAAGAACAACCGCAATCACCATTGGTGAAGCCAATGTGAACTGGCTGCAGATGTCAATTTTCATTATTGCTTCCCTGCTTATGATCATACTCTTTCTCATCATAAACAGAACCAGAACAGGAACTGCCATGCGTGCCCTGTCTCAAAACAGAACCAGTGCCGCTCTTATGGGCATCAATGTTAACAGGGTGATCTCATTTACCTTTGCCCTTGGTTCGGGCATGGGAGCTGTGGCAGGAATCATGGTGGCCATTTATTACAACACCCTTTACCCGACCATGGGTTATGTGGCGGGAGTTAAAGCTTTTGCAGCTGCTGTACTTGGCGGTATAGGATCTGTTCCCGGGGCCATGGTAGGCGGAATAATTCTTGGCATCGCCGAGGCCTTAGGCGCCGGATATATATCTTCATTGTACAGGGATGGCATAGCTTATGCGGTGATGATCGCTGTTATTATTTTCAGACCTTCTGGAATTTTGGGAAAATCCACAGTAGAAAAGGTCTAATCCATGCTCATAACGTCCAAAAATATTATAAAGTTTCTCCTCGCTGCAGCAATTCTCATTTATCCTTTGTTTTCCTTTGCCAATGAGTATGTCCTGCATGTCATGGTCCTCATTATGATCTACATGATTCTCGCAATGGGACTGAATATTATCCCCGGATTCTGTGGTCTTTTGGATCTTGGTTATGTTGGATTTTACGGAATCGGGGCTTATACGGCCGGTCTTTTGACCATACACTTTGGTCTTTCATTCTGGGTTATCGTACCCCTCGCAGCCATTAACGGAGCCATATGGGGAGTACTTCTCGGAGCGCCGACCCTGCGTCTCACAGGCGACTACTTTGCCATTGTAACTTTTGGTTTTTCAGAACTGGTAGTTCTTTTTCTGACCAATGAAATATGGCTCACAAGAGGGCCTTTGGGTTTGCCCGGAATTGATCCTGTAATAATAGACTTTTCCTGGCTGTCCACCATGCTTAACCCTGATTGGGACTGGTACTGGGAATTTCTCGGGCTGAGGCCCTACTTTTATCTTGCGGTATTTCTTGTGCTTTTGGTTTATATCATGATGGGACGAATGGAAGATTCACGTCTTGGACGGGCCTGGTTCGCTATACGCGAGGACTCTATTGCCGCTTCCAGCTGCGGTGTAAATCTTCTGACATACAAAGTAATCGGATTTGCCATATCAGCAGCCATTGGAGCAGCAGCCGGAGCTTTTCTGGCCAGATGGACACTCTTTCTTTCTCCAGACATGTTTAAATTCTGGGAATCCTTTCTTGTCCTGTGCATGGTAGTTCTCGGAGGATTAGGGAACTTCAAAGGCAGTCTTGTAGGTGCAGCCGTCCTTATTGCTTTGGGAGAAATCTTACGTCTTGTTTTGCCCCCCCTTGGCCTTCCTGCAGAAACAAGATTCCTGGCTTATGGACTGATCATGGTACTCATGATGCGCTTTAAACCCATGGGGTTTTTCCCTAATATCGCAACCCAGTCACAAAACAACCCCATATTAATCAAACTTAAAAAACAAATGGGCTCTTCTTGAAAATATATGAATATTCTGGATATAGATAGTCTAACCATGCGCTTTGGCGGTCTATTGGCCCTTGCGGATGTGAATTTCAACGTGAAAAAAGGTGAAATCCTGGGCCTTATAGGACCAAACGGGGCAGGCAAAAGTACCATGTTCAACTGTATTTCTGGTGTACTTAAGCCAACCAGTGGTGATATGCGCCTTGAAACCGGACAGAAAAAGATACGGATAAACGGCTACAAGGCTGAAAAAATGACGTATCTCGGTGTAGCGAGAACATTCCAGAATATAAGACTTTTTTCAGCCCTGACAGTACTGGACAATGTACGGATCGGCAGACATTGCAGGACAAAAAGCAATTTCTTTGGTGCTGTCCTACGCACCAGATCTCAAAAAGAAGAAGAACAAAAGATTGTGGATGAATCCATGGCCTGGCTCAAGTTTGTGGAACTTGAAAAATTTGCATTCTATGATGCCGCAGCTCTATCATACGGTTTTCAGCGTAAGCTCGAAATAGCCCGTTCTCTGGCAACAGAACCCAGCCTTCTCCTTCTTGATGAACCAGCCGCCGGCATGAACCCCAAGGAAACCAGAGCTCTCATAGATCTAATTTATAAGATAAGGGATCAGGGTATAACGGTTATTCTCATTGAACACGATATGAAACTGGTAATGACCATCTGTAAACGCCTTGTAGTTCTTGATCATGGTGTAAAAATAGCCCAGGGCGGCCCTAAGGAAATCAGGGAAAATCCCCAGGTGATCCAGGCCTATCTTGGCCGCGGAGCAGCAGATGCTTAAACTAAGTGACATACATACTTATTATGGAAATATTCACGCCATCAAAGGATTGAGCCTTGAAGTCAGACAGGGTGAAATTGTAACCCTGATAGGCTCCAACGGTGCTGGAAAATCTACAACTCTGATGAGCATCAGCGGCATAACAAGACCCAAACAAGGAAGCATATTTTTTAATGATACAGAAATTACCAGAGCGCTGACCGATAAAATTGTGGCCATGGGAATAACCCAGGTTCCAGAAGGCAGAATGATTTTTCCAAGGCTTAATGTTTATGAAAATCTGCGCATGGGAGCATACCTCAGAAAGGACAGGAAAGGTATAAAAATGGATGAGGAAAGAGCATTTGAACTATTTCCCATCCTCAAGGAAAGAAGAAAACAGGCAGGGGGAACCTTGTCTGGCGGAGAGCAGCAGATGCTGGCAATTGCCAGAGCTCTTATGGCCAGGCCCAAACTACTGCTCCTTGATGAACCTTCCCTGGGTCTGGCTCCAATAGTTGTCGAAAATATATTTGAGGTAATTACCCAGATAAATGAAGAAGGTGTTACTATTCTGCTTGTTGAACAGAATGCTCAAATGGCGCTTCAAATAGCCCACAGAGCCTATGTCTTAGAAACAGGCAAAATAACCCTTGATGGACCAGCCAGGGAACTCATGGAAAATCCCAGTGTACAGGATGCCTATCTCGGCATTGACTAACCCGCTCTTCTTATTTCCAACCCACTAAAAGGCATGGCACTTGCATCGTAATCTTCAAAAGCCTGGAACATTGATGCAGGCAGTTTAATCTGAAGAACTAACACTAAAGCAAATTACAGGGACAACCCCATTAAAAGCTGAACAGTTCCAGATAAACCTGCCCATGGTGTTTCCGGGTTTTTTTATATCATACATTCTCTATAAGCTTATCTTATATCAATCTTCAATATCTGTGTCATTTTTTTGAAAATTCATCTCATCAGCTGATTCATCCAGGTCGAGAATCTGTGTGTCCAAATATCTCTGAAGGCGGACTTGAGTAATATTCTGCAGTTTCCTGTATATGCCGAACATTCTTTCTCCCTGCTCATTAATTATTTTTTGGTGTCTTTGCGCTCTGTCAAAATCTCCAGGCTTTGTCCTGGCCAGAAGCTGTGAAGAATTAATTATAGCAGTAAGGGGCTGGGAAAGCTCATGACATATTGTACCTACCATGGCCAATGCGGTATTAAGCTGCGACTCTTTTTCCTTTAGAGATACATTTCGAACAATCCAAATCAATTCTGTACTTTGCCCGGGAGGATTAAGACAGGTCACGTCCCAATGCAATCCGTTTTGATACACATTTTTATTAAGCTGTTTATCGTTGTAGCCCGAGTTTTCTTCAAGTGAAAGAGACCCGATAAAATCAGAAAATTCATTTTTTATTTCCGGGCATACTGTAAACAGATTTGAAGATGTACTCTGTGCTTGCTCAATCATTTGTTCCAAAAATTCAGATCCGGCTTTATTGGAGAATATTATATCACCGTTAAGCGAGGATTGGATCATGGGGAAAGGAAGATGACTGACAATACTGTGCAGGGCAGCCTGTTTTTTTGTGGCTTCTTCTTGTAAAAAAGTAAGGGCATTAAGATCCTGTATCAGCTCAATAGAACCTATGACTTTATCATCAAGAAAAATCTTCTGACTTGTGATCTGAAAGTATCCCTGTATGGCCCCCTTAAAAATAAGAAACCCCTTGATCATCACTGAATCTTTTTTAAGGACAATTTCCAAGTCAGGGTCAGGAAAAAATTGCCGGTAGTTAGACAGGGAATAATCATTTAGAAGCATTTGCCCCAAAAGGGGGCGTTTATCCTGAAAAAAAACATCACCAACATCTTTTTTTCCCAGAACATTCTGAGCCATTACTTTTGTAAATTTTTCACAATTACTGTTCCAGTGGGTAACAAAGCCATTATGATTAAAAGCCAGAACCGGAAAAGGAATGGATTCAATAAAGCTGTCTAAAAACTTGTTTTTTTTGCTGAGTTTTTTTCTAAATATTGAACTGGCGATCAAATCAGAAATTCCAATCATGGCAGGAACATATTCAACAAGTTCAACATCTAAAGATAAATTTCTGCGAATATCCTGCTTAAGTTCAGAATCATCTGAAAGGACAATTAAAAAATCCAAGTTACAATCCAGAACTAACTCATGCCAGTGAGAGTATACAGGAAGATCCAGCTCAAATCCTTCTTTATTGGTAACACAAACACCAGCAACTGTGCCTGGAATATTTATTCCTGCAACATCAGACAGTTTGCGAACTGTCTGTGATAAAAGTCTGCCAGGACCAATAAAACCAATGTAGTATTTCACGCTGATGCCTTGTTAATATTCATATCGCCAACATTTCAAATGAATTCATGGATAATTTGGATCTAAAAAAAATTCAAGCACATGCCCCTTGAAAAACATACTGCAATTGCTATACTCGATAACTTAAAATACGCAATACGTATTTAAGCTTCATTAAGCAACGACAAAAGGCCAAAAACTCCTGAAAATTCAGTTTCTTTTAAATTGCACTTAAATAAATATGCACTCCCTGAGCAAAAAAATATTATATACTTTCCAAAAAATAATTCTCTTTACCCAAAATAATGATTGACAATCAATCCATCCGCATATATTTATCTTAATTCTTGATGCGGGGTGGAGCAGTATGGTAGCTCGTCGGGCTCATAACCCGAAGGTCATAGGTTCAAATCCTGTCCCCGCTACCAATAAAATCAAAGGGTTACGGCTAAAATCGTAACCCTTTTTTATTTGTCAAAATCAAATCCTACCCCTAATCCTACCCCCTGGCTTGATCCTTACCTGATCCATACCCACCAATAAGAATCTTAATTTTTGGGTGGCGGGTGGGAATAGACTCTTAATAAGGGGCGCATAAGTTTACATAGTGGCCCGTTATGCCTCACCTGAACATGGCCTATTTTTCAACCAATAGGGTAAGCCTGTTACCCTATAAGAGGCTGCATCTGCAAAGAATACCTTCATGCTGTTTGTGCCCAGTTATGCGGCATGTAGCGGCCGAATTCTTGTCACTTCGGATTTAAGAGCCTGGTTAGCTTCCCATAGATCAACCGCCAGTTGAGCATTCAGCCAGAATTCTGCTGAATTTCCAAACAATCGGCTAAGCCGGATAGCCATTTGAGGACTAATTGCTCTCCGTTCCCGTATAAGTTCATTGATCGACTGACGTGAAACCCCCATCGCTTTGGCCAGTGCCGAAACACTCAATTCATAATCAGGCATGAAATCTTCGCGTAGCATCTCACCAGGGTGAGAGGGTCTACGTTTTATTCCAGTATTGTTGATAGCCATGACTTTACCTCCTTTTAATGGTAATCACATACCTCTACATCATATGCGTCACCATCTTTAAACCGGAAACAAATACGCCACTGATCATTAATAGCAATGCAATGCTGCCCTTCACGATCATCTGTAAGTTTGTGCAACCTGTTTCCTGGTGGAACCTTGAGATCATCAAGACAAATAGCCAAATTCACATACTCCAGCTTCCTTGAAGCCCGCCTTTGAATATCTGGGGGAAGTTTTTTGGACTTTCCAGTTTCATACAAGGACTTGGTGTGCTTGTTAGCAAAGGTCTTAATCATTACTGACAAAGTAATGCGTCACGTGACATAAGTCAATAACATTTTTATTGTTATCATGAACCAAGGATATGGTTGATTTGGCAGCACACGAACTGACTGGTTCAAGATTTCTTTTGCCAGTCTTCAGAATAATTGAAATGGACTATGCCATGACCGTTATGTTCACTTAAACTCGCCAATGGACCCCTCGGTTCATTCCCTGCCGTTGCTCCACTTTCCCTGTCACGGGCAAGTATGCTCACCTTGTGCCCCCCTGCCGCAATCTTTGGATTTATAGATGCAGTTATTTCTGCACCCTTGATCGTTTTTACACGCATTAATGCATTCAATAAATTGCGATCGACAGCGCAATACAACAGGCTCAAAAGCCTTTTCACAGCATTGTTTGCAAACTGCCTCATCTAGTTCAACACAGCCTTCTATACATTTATTATAAGCTCGTTCCAGTGCCGTGGATGCTGCTCCTGGCGCAACGGAAGTACATAAAATGATGGCTCCGACAACAAGTTTCATCATCATCGTTCGCATTACAATCTCCTTGTTTTGGATAGTTCCAGGTTATATAGACTTATTGCCGTTAATCATTACTTAAACCTGCATCATCTACAGTGCTTTCTGAACACCCGCTCCAGCTTCTATTTAAGCACCGGCTTGGCCAGGTAATCATCAATACCGGCTTCAAGGAACTTTTCCCGGTCTCAGTCTATGGCGTATGAATCAAGGTAAAACAACCTATGAATCAGGGTATCTGAAACGCAACTGCCGCACAGTCCCGTTTTGGTCAATCAAAGTAGGCTGAGGCATATGGAAAATATCCGGGTTAATATTCACCCAACCGCCTGTATTATGGATATCAAGAGGCATTTTCTTTTGATCCTGATAACGAACGAATGTCTCACCAAAAGAAGGAATATGGGTATGCCCGTAAATCAAAGAAGTTACTCGCTCGCTTGAATCCAGACCTTCTTTTTCCGCTTGGGCAAGATAATGCTCCACGAGCCGACGCTGGTTCTGCAAGGCCTGGATGTCGTGATATTTTTTGGACTGCGTTTGTGAATCCCCGCCCATATCCTTGCGTAGATAAAAATGAGCCTCCAAAATCTTTCGGACGCCCTTTTGCCACTCTGGTGGAACCTTATCAGTATATTGAAGATCGTATATCTTTTCCCAGAACTTATAGGGTGGCGTCTGCCCCAGGGCATGACTATGCATCTCGGTCGTAATAGAGTTGAACATTTCAATATTGCGTATTGTCAGGGGAACATCATTGTTTTTCATCAATTCCCCAAATATCATCGTCACCATATTCCAATTCGGCTCAAAAAGATGGCCATGCGTAAGCAGGGTGTACTCGTTGTTGGTTTTTTTGAGAAAAATATGCGGGTAGGCAACATAAACCGGAGTCTCGCTGTCCAGTCCCAGCAATGGCGAAGCCAGATTGTGCAGGGGAATCCTGTTTTCTCCTGTAGGAGTTTCAGCGCGCTGGACAGCACCGGTACTTGCATCAAGTGTCAGTCCGGCAATTCTGGGCATTTCTAAAGGAGTATTCCCTTGCTCCAGTCTTTGTGTCACCCAGTAGCGCTCCTGGAGCATTTTCCAGAAATGGTGATCGTGATTTCCGGGAACATAGATAACGTTTTCAAATAGTTCTCCGATTCCAAGCCCTTTGTTGAGTTCCTTCAGCTGGCGGAAAAAGACAGAGGACAAGGCAAAGGTGCTCTCCTGGTTATTCATGGCCAAATCCCACATATCTCCGAGGATAATCAGGTACTTTATTTTACCGTGCCTGCCTTTCATGGCTTTGCAATAAAGCAGAAAATCCATGAACTCTTTACGCACAAAAGGTTTGCTGGGATCCGAGCCATCCAATTGTTGATATC
>JBHEPK010000008.1:20326-26675 GCA_046260325.1 Desulfonatronovibrio sp. | reverse complement strand
GCCCTTTTCTCTAAGCCAGATCATTGCCTTTTCTTCATCACCTTCTGTTGTCTGCAAGGCCTTTTTGCAGTCCATCATGCCGGCGCCTGTTTTGTCGCGCAGGCTTTTAACCATTTGTGCGTTAATCATTATTCCTTTTCCTCCACAGCTTCTGCTTTTTGTTCAACATCCATCTGTTCGGCAGTTGTCTGACTCTGCTCTTCAGACATATCATCCATTGCGTCCCTTTCTCCGGATTTGGCCTCACCTTCCAAACAGGCATCAGCAATGCTTCCGGAAAAGAGCTTAATAGCCCTGATGGCGTCATCATTGCCGGGGATGACAAAATCAATCATGTCCGGGTCGCAATTGGTATCAACAACTGCAACAATGGGAATGCCCAGTTTGCGGCATTCTTTTACAGCAATGTCTTCTTTCTTGGGATCAATGATAAATGCGGCACCAGGGATACCTTCCATATCCTTGATTCCGCCAAGATCAGCATTGAGTTTATTAACTTCACGCTGCATCACAACTTCCGTCTTCAAACATGTTTTCCAGATTTTTCAGGCGATCAATACTTTTCTTGATGGTCTGAAAATTGGTCAGTGTGCCACCGAGCCAGCGGTTGGTAATATGGTACATGCCAACTCTTTCTGCTTCAGTTTTAACAACTTCTCTGGCCTGACGTTTGGTGCCTACAAACAGCACGTTCTTGCCTGAAGCAACAACATCCACAATAAAGTCGTGAGCCTTCTGATAAAGCTTAACAGTCTGCTGCAGGTCAATAATGTGAATGCCTTTTCTGGAACCAAAAATATAGGGTTTCATTTTTGGATTCCAACGCCTGGTCTGGTGTCCAAAGTGGACGCCAGTCTCAAGCATCTGTTTCATGGATACGTATCCCATAAATCCTCCTTGGGTTTATCCTCCGTCCAGCTGATACCTCTTGCTTGCTGCACATTGCAGGAACAAAAGGCACCCAATGGGTTGTGCGGACGTGCGATTTAAGAACAGAGGTATTTACGTCAAATGAGCTCAAAATGCAAGCCTCTGTTTTAGAAAAAAACAGTTTTTTTAAAAATACCCCTTAAATCGCTTGCCAATATGAACTCTATGTTATAATTAGTTTGGTCCTTAAATTTTTTCGGAGGTAATAGTAATGAAGAAAGATTTACATCCCAAACTTTATGATACCAAGGTCAGCTGTTCCTGTGGTTATGAGTTTGAATCCAAGTCCAGTGTAGGTGAAAGCATCAACGTAGAAATCTGTTCCCAGTGTCATCCATTTTATACCGGGCAGCAGAAATTTATTGATACTGCAGGGCGTATCGACAGGTTCAAGAAAAAATACGGCCAGGCCAGTTCTCAGAAAGCTTAGAACCACTCTTTGATCACGCTTTATTAGTTAAATTCTAAGATATGTACGGCAAGTTAGAATCCCTTGAACATGAGTTCATGCAGATTGAAAGTGATCTCAGTGACCCTGAGATTTTTTCAGATCAGGAGAAATACAAAAGACTTTCCAAGTCTCATTCTGATCTTGAGTCTATTGTAGCTGCATTTCGTGAATATAAGGAAGTGCTGGCTCAGTTAGAGGAAAATAGTGAACTCCTCAGAGACAGTGATCCGGAAATGAGGGAGTTGGCCGAGTCTGAGAATGACCGCTTAAAAGAGTTAAAGCTTGAGTTTGAGGATAAATTGAAAGTTCTCCTCCTGCCCAAAGATCCCCTTGATGAGAAAAATATTATTCTGGAGATAAGGGCAGGAACGGGTGGTGAAGAGGCTGCGCTTTTTGTGGCGGACCTTTTTCGCATGTATTCCAGGTATGCTGAAAACAACAGCTGGAAAGTTGAACTCATGAGTATGCATGAAACAGGCACTGGTGGTATCAAAGAGGTTATTGCTTCTATTTCCGGTAGTTATGTTTACAGCAGGCTGAAATATGAATCAGGTGTTCACAGGGTGCAAAGGGTTCCTGAAACAGAATCTCAAGGTCGGATTCATACTTCAGCAGTGACAGTGGCCATTATGCCCGAAGCTGAAGAAGTTGATCTGAAGATTGATCCCACTGAAATCAGGGTAGACGTGTTCAGAGCTTCAGGACCTGGTGGCCAGAGTGTAAATACTACTGACTCAGCAGTTCGAATTACTCATATCCCCACAGGCCTTGTGGTTTCATGCCAGGATGAAAAATCTCAGCATAAAAACAGGGCCAAGGCCATGAAAGTTTTACGTTCAAGGCTTTTGAGCAATATGGAAGAAGAGCAGAAAAAGGAACTTGATGCCACCCGTAAGGCTCAGGTGGGTTCAGGAGACAGGTCTGAAAGGATAAGGACCTACAATTATCCCCAGGGCAGGGTAAGTGACCACCGTATAAATCTTACCCTTTACAATCTTGATGCCATTCTTGAAGGTCAGTTAGATGATGTGATTGAGCCTCTGGTTCAGACTTTCCAGGCGGAAGCCCTGAAAGAGGCCAAAGCTGTTTAGATAAAGTGCCAAAGCTCACTCTGCTCAGCCTAATTAATCATTCTGCCTCAATTCTTACAGAGGCTGGCGTTGATTCTCCCCGCCTTTCATCCCGCCTGATTATGGCCTTTGTCCTGGGCTGGTCTCAGGAAAAACTTATACTGTATCCTCACCATCATTTAACGCCAGCACAATATTCCCATTTTAATGATCTTTTGATTAGAAGATCTTCTGGTGAACCATTGGCCTATCTTGTGGGTCAGAAGGAGTTTTACGGACGCGAATTTGCTGTTAACAGGGATGTGCTTGTGCCCAGACCTGAAACAGAGCAGATTATAGAACTGACAGTCAGTGTTTTTGACCACAAATCAAGGGTGGTTTGTCTCGATATAGGAACCGGCAGCGGGATCCTTGCGATAACCATAGCCCTGGAGATTCCAGGATGCCAGTGTTTGGGCTGTGATATCAGTCTTCCTGCTCTTGAAGTGGCCCGTCAGAATGCAGAAAAACATTCTGTTTTAGGCAAAACCTGGTTTTTGGCATCAGACATGGGAAAAGGAATAAAATCAGAAAGCCTTGACTTTATTGTTTCCAACCCACCTTATCTTTCAGAATTCGAGTTTGGTCAGGTTTCAAAAGAGGTTGCAGAATTTGAACCTCGTCACGCATTGGTATCTGCCGGTGATGGTTATTATCACTTCAAGCGTCTTGAAAAAACAGCAGCGCTCATTCTTAAAAAGCAGGGGATGGTTTTTGTTGAGATGGGCAGAGATCAGGGAGAAAATCTTAAAAGGATATTTTCCTCCTGGGTTGATGTTAATGTGCACAAGGATCTATCTGGACATGACCGTATACTTACTGCAGTTAAGCCGTGAGGACCCGCAGCAATTCATGGCTGGTTCGGGCTTGAATTGTAAGCGTTCCACCCGGGCGGACCGGGATCAAACCTGCAAGTAATTTTAAATTGACTCAGCGCGAGAGAGATTGCCACGCTCGAAGACTCGCTCGCAATGACACCTGGCAGTCACTGACGTGGTTGCTCAACACCTGTCATTGCGAGCGAAGCGGGTGAAGCAATCTGTATGGCAAAACCATAATATTTTGAATTTATAGCTTAAACGGTTCAAGTTACTATGTAACGCTCCTGGAAAATATGAGCATCTTTTTCGTATCAAAGCCTGATTTTATTATGTTTTTAAACAGTCTGCTGGGTAAGGACTTTTTCAACAAGCTGTTAAATGTGAATTATGTTACAAAAAAACAACATTTGCATAAAAGACACATGTCAGGAAAAGTTGCTTGAAATTTTAACCTTTAAATTTGAGTATGTTATGTTAAATAACTTTAGGTACACTTTTTGCTTTATGGTTGCTGGAGGATTAATATGAAACAGCAGACCATAAAAAAAGAAATAAGTTGTTCCGGCATTGGATTACACAGTGGGCAAAAGGTGTCCCTTACATTGAAGCCTGCCGACGAAGATACTGGTATTGTTTTTTCTCATAATGGTCCGGCTGGAAGTCGTATGCTCAGTGTGAATCCTCATACAGTGACCTCCACAGAATTAGCCACGACTATTGGCACAGAGGATGCGCGTATTTCCACTGTGGAGCATCTGCTTGCTGCTTTGAGTGGCCTTGGAATAGATAATATTCAAATCGATGTTGATGGAAATGAGCTGCCCATAATGGATGGGAGTGCTGCCTCCTTTGTTTTTCTGATTCGTTCCGCAGGAATTAGAAAGCAGCGAAAAAATAAAAATATCATGGCTGTTACAAAGCCTTTAGTGTTTAAAGAGGGCAACCGCTGGATTAAAGTTACTCCGCATAATGGATTGCGCATAAAATATATTATTGATTTTGACCATCCCATGGTGGGCAGACAATCATTTCACTTTGATCATGATCCGCAAAAATTTATAGGGTCTGTAGCCAAAGCCAGAACCTTCGGCTTCCTGCGAGACGTTGAAAAGCTGCAAAGCATGGGCCTGGCCCTTGGCGGTTCCCTTGATAACGCAGTTGTCCTTGATGAGTATGGGGTGGTTAACCCCGGCGGTATGCGATTCAGCGATGAGCTTGTGAGGCATAAGGTTTTGGATTTTATGGGTGATATGGCCCTTATGGGCTCCAACCTCTGGGGGGAATTTGAAGTCCATTGTTCCGGTCATGCCTTTAATAATTCTTTTTTGAGATTTTTAGACCAGAATAAGGATGATTATTTAAGTCCTGTTGGGTTTGAAGATCCGGGATTCAATGAATTGCCCCAAGAAAACAGGATCCCTGTTGGTGAGCCTGCAATGGTTTAGAAATATTTTCTAGTTTTGCTTATCAAGTTAAAAGCGCCCTTGTGGCGCTTTTTTTTATGCCTTAACAGGCTGCCCCAAATCTTCCAATTGCTGTCGCTTGGAATTTTTAAACACCCTGTCTAATAAGGACTTTTTCACGCTGTTAAGGACTTGATTTGTCCTGCGTAATGCTCAATAACTCTTTTTTTGCGGAAAAGGTCTAAGAATTCAACTAAATCCTGTAAAGTGAGAGAATAGTAAATGCCTGTTGCCACTTTAATAAATGCCCTGGCCGTAATTCTGGGGGCGCTTATCGGCGTTCTTCTGGGACGCAATTTTCCTGACCGGGTCAGGTCTATAGTTTATCAGGGCATAGGCCTGTGCGTGCTTGTTATTGGCATTGATATGGCCTTGCGGTATGACAGTATTGTTCTGGTGGTTTTTTCTGTACTCCTCGGTGCAGTAACCGGAGAACTGCTGAAGCTTGATGAAAAAATGGCCAATCTTGGAAACTGGCTCAAAGGGAGGATTAAATCCAAAGATGCCCGCTTCACTGACGGTTTTGTCACTGCTTCTCTAATCTTCTGTATAGGTTCCATGGCTATATTGGGCTCAATAGATGAAGGAATCAGAGGAGACAGGACCATACTTCTGACCAAATCAATTCTTGATGGATTTATCAGCATACCCCTGGCTTCAACTTATGGAATAGGGGTTATGTTTTCCGCCCTGCCCATTATCCTTTACCAGGGTTCCATAACTGTTGCCGCATCCCAGTCCCAGACTTTTTTCACCCCTGAAATAATAACACAAATAACTTCTGTGGGCGGACTGCTTATAATGGGGATTGGCATTACCCTTATGGACTTGAAAAAAGTCAATGTTACTAATCTTCTGCCGTCATTAATTTACGTTGTTCTATTTACATTGTTTTTAAATTAAAAATATATTCAGATTTTGTTGAATAAATATCAAATAATCCAAGAGGAGAATTTTTTGGAATCAGTAAAGGATCTTGAAGACATGACCAATGACAGCTACCGCTTTGGAACTGTAGCTTTGGTGGGTTTGCCCAATGCAGGCAAATCAACATTGATGAATCAATTGGTTGGAGAAAAAGTGGCCATTGTTACGCCCAGGCCGCAGACCACACGCAACCGCATTACTGGAATCCTTACGGAAAATAATTATCAGGTAGTTTTTTTAGATACCCCGGGAATTAACAAGGCCGGGGGCAGAATGAACGAGCTGCTTAACAGGGCAGCCATGGAAGGGCTCATGTCAGCTGATGTGATAATCCTTCTGATTGATGCAAGCAGGTATGCAGGTAAGCCCAATCTCATCCAGAAGGAACTGAAGATTCTTCAGGACAGGGTTAAAAATTTCCCCAATGTTTTTATAGCAGCGAATAAAGTTGATAGAATACGGGATAAAAAAAATATGCTTCCAGTGATTGACGAATTGTCAAAGCTTTTTCCGGAAAGAGATATTTTGCCTGTATCGGCCTTGCGGGGAGAAGGCTGCCAGTCACTTTTATCCAGAACAATCACGCTTCTTCCTGAGGGCGGTGCCATGTATCCCGAGGATCAGATTTCCACCTTGCCCATGCGCTTT
>JBHEPK010000008.1:6482-20316 GCA_046260325.1 Desulfonatronovibrio sp. | reverse complement strand
ATGGTCTTGCTGTTGAGATAGAATCATGGGATGAGGATGATAATTTAATCAGAATCGGCGCCTTGATTTATGTGCTCAGAAGTTCCCATAAATCCATAGTCATAGGTAAAAAAGGACAAGTGTTGAAAACAGCGGGTATGGAGGCCAGAAAAGAGCTGGAAGAACTTGCGGATAAAAAAATATTTCTTGAAACATGGGTCAAGGTAAGGCCTGGCTGGAATGAAAACCAGGGGATTTTATCTTCTCTTGGTCTTGAATCTTAGGCTCTTCCAAGTACCATGCTGTGAGTTACGCCTGCAACCAGGATGCAGGCTTTATCCTAAAGTATAAAATGTGGTGAACAGTTGCTAAAAATCTACACTAAGCGTCGAGTAAACTAATCTCAGAGGTGTTTGCATGGAAAATATATACAAGGCACGCAGGCAGAAAATAAGGCAGAAGATGCATGAACATGATCTTGATTATTTTTTAGTGCAAAGTCCTGCCAACAGGTATTACCTGAGTGGCTTTGAGCTCTTTGATCCTCAGTGCAATGAAAGTTCAGGCTATCTCATTATTACCCGGGATAAAACAATATTAATGACAGATCCCAGATATTTGGAAGCTGGCAGGGAATTTATCCCCGGCGAAGATATTTTTGTTTATTCCCGCAATAAGTATGAGCAGATTAATGTTTTCCTGAAAAAAGCAGGAATATCCAGACTCGGATTTGAGCCTCAATGGATGAATTATGAATTTTACCAAAGTCTGAAAAAGGAGTTTGAGCTTGTTCCAGTCAAGGGTCTGGTGGAAGACCTGCGCTTAATCAAGGACAATTCAGAAATAGAGCTTTTGAAAAAGTCCTGTGAGCTTAATCATAAGGTTTTCAAGCTTCTTGAAGATATTATTAAACCAGATCTTTCAGAAATGGAACTGGCCTGGGAAGCTGAAAAACTTTTCCGTGAGAACGGAGCCACTGGTCTGAGTTTTTCAACCATTGTGGCCAGCGGTTCCAAGGCTGCCTTGCCCCATGCCATTCCTCAGAATATCGCCATTAAGAAGCAGGCTCCTTTACTTATTGATATGGGCTGTCGACTTGAAGATTATTGTTCTGATCAGACCAGAACTTTCTGGGTAGGTGATAAACCTTCAGATATTTATAAAAAAACCAAAGATCTTGTAGTTGAAGCCCAGGAAAAGGCCATAAATAAAATAACTCCGGGAATGCCCATTAAAGATGCTTATGGTCTTGTGCAATCCTTTTTTGAAAAACATGGGGTGGCAGATCATTTTACCCATGCCCTGGGACACGGAATCGGTCTGGAGACTCATGAACCTCCCAGTATCGGGCCAAACAGCCCGGGAGAATTCAAGCCAGGGATGGTTGTAAGCGTGGAACCCGGCCTCTATTATCCCCAATGGGGTGGTGTTCGCTGGGAATATATGGTGCTGGTTACAGAAAATGGGGCAAAGATCCTGTGATGGAAAGATTTGAATATTCACGCAGGATTTATGTTCACATAGAAAGAAAAGACATCGCCTTGTTCAAGTTTTTGCTTGAATCCCGTGATAATCTGGCTTATTTGACAGTGATTGATAAATACCGTGCAGTTGTTCAGGTAGTGTGCGGATATGGGTTTGAGGATGAAATTGATGAGTTCCTGTCTGCTGCAGGCCAGGAAATGCCTGTTAAGGTCGTATGGGAGAGTCAGCAAACCTCGGCTAATTAATTTTTTTCCGGAAATAAAACAGGTAGTTTCAGTATCCATAAGCAAAGAATTTTAGGATGCAAACTCATTAGTCAGGTACTGATCAGTAATTGTAAAATCAGTTAGAAAAAAAACGAGAAAGCTATGAACAAAAGAATCATTTCAGTATTATTCTTGAGTCTTTTTTGTATGGGTATGGGAGGCTCGCCTGGATTTGGTCCCGGTACATCCCAGACTGACAGGCTGTTTAAGGCTGTAATCGTAGACGAATCCCAGACAAAATATGATGTCCAGAATTTATCTGTAGATGGATCTACCCATCTTCCGGCCCAGGCTGGAGCAGCTGATGCCAGTATAGATTTTGGCAAGGTTAAAACAGTAAATTTCTACCTTCAGGATGACAGGGTTCTAACAAAGGTTACCTTTTTAGATGGTGATGAGATGGATTTTTTTGTCCAGCCTGACCTGAGGTTTATTGGGCAGACGGATTGGGGGCAAATAAGTTTTCAGGCCCGTAATATTCGTGAGATAAGTTTCAGATAATGAATCAGCCTGTTCATCTCAGCGAAATAAGCCGGACCATGGTCACTTTTGATGACGGCAGCAAAGTTTTCGAGCAGGACAGCGAAGCAGATTATTTCTATATCGTACTGTCCGGGACAGTGGAAATATTTCGTGATGGACAAAAGGTAATGACCCTGGGTTCAGACTCTGTTCTGGGTTTTGAGCCACTTTTTTCTCCAGGGGCCAGCTATCTCTACACTGTAAAATCTTCAGGTATGTCCAGGTTATCCAAGTATTTTTTCCCTGATATTCTGGACAGCTTGAGTTCCCAGTCAGGAATAATCCATCAGATCTTCAGTTCCATGAGTGCACAACTTCAGAGCCTGTGGTCCGAAGCAGGTATTAGATCCTGTTCTGACGCGGATCTACATTTCTTAGGTGAAATCAGGACTTATTCCCCAGGGGATATGGTTATAGCTGAAGGGGAGAATGATACAGATATTTTCAGGATTGTCTCAGCCCCAAAAGGTCTTGAAGTATCAAAGGAAGGACATAAGTTAGCTGTATTAGATACTCCGGGAGAATTTTTCGGAGAAATGGCATCTATCCTGAGTGAGAATAGAAGCGCCAGTGTCAAGTCTCTTGGGGATTCCATCCTGGAGGTTTATCCTGGAGATCAGCTTCAAAATATTCTATCAGACTATCCTCAGGTTTCCATGCGTATAGTCACTACCCTGTCAAAACGTCTCTCTGAGACATCGAAATCCTTAGCCAGGTTGAAAGAACAGTCAATTCCGCACAACACTGTTAGTGAGTAGGCTGCCCCAAATCTCCCAATTGCTGCGTCGCTTCAAAAAGTTCAAACTCTTACGTATCATGAATACGCCGCGACCTTGAACTTTTTTTGCTTCTTGCACTTGGAATTTTTGAACAGCCTGTCTAATAATGACTTTTTCAACACACTGTTAGTGAGTAGTCATTTTACAACTCTCCAGGGATGCTGAAAAAATCTCTGCAGTTCTGACCACATTTTATCCACAATTCATTTACATCCATGTTCTTCAATTCAGCAATTTTTCGGGCTGTAAATCCCAGCAGTGCCGGCTGATTTTCCTTTCCCCTGTAAGGTTCAGGAGATAGAAACGGACAATCTGTTTCTAAGAGCATTTTTTCAGCAGGAATTACCTGTACTGCATTTTGCAAGTCATGATTCTTTTTAAAAGTCACACTGCCTGGTATTGATATATTCCAGCCCATGGACAGGATTTCTTGAGCCTGATCTTTTCCCTGTCCAAAGCAGTGCCAAAGCAGAGGTCGGTCTTTAAAGCCCATTTGAATAAGAATTTCAATGGTTTCATCAAAAGCATCCCTGGAGTGAATAACAACAGGCAGATCAAGCTCTTTTGCAATCTCCAGTTGGGATATAAAAGCTGACTTCTGGGCGCTGGGCGTGCTGTGCTTGTAATAAAAATCAAGTCCAATTTCACCAACTCCCCTTATCTTTACGTCATTCTGGGCAGCATTATGAATTCCTTCAGCAGCATCAGAAGTGAAGTTTACTGCTTCATGTGGGTGAATACCCAAAATAAAGAAAACATGATCATGGTTATGGAACAGATCTCTTTGTTGCAAGTATATTTCTGTTCCCATGAATACATTAATCAGGGTAGATATTCCGCATGTCCGGGCCCTTTTCAAGACATCATTCAGTTCCTGACCCAGATTCCCCATGTTCAGGTGGGCATGACTGTCAGCTCCTCCAGGAGGCATTCCCAAGTCTTCAGGCAAAGGCCTTGGTTTTTTTCTGCCCATTTTATTTTTTTTCCCGAGCGCCCTTGTCCCAATCTTCTAAGGAAATGGCTTCATCAATGAGCATTACAGGTATTTCTTCCTTTATGGGATAGACAAGACTGCATTTGGTACATTTAAGCCCTTCTTCATTTCCCACCAGCTCAATATCATTTTTGCATTTGGGACAGGCTAATATTTTAAGTAATTCTTTGTTGAGACTCATGTTTTTACCTCAGCTTTGTTTACAGGGTATAAGTATCTGTGGATACATTTTTCAGGCAGCAATGCCCATACTTTGACCATAACAAAAATCAGGATGATTGAAAAAATCAATCTGATAAAAAGTATTCCTGAAACGTGGGCCCCAAGAAGCATCATAAGAAGGGTATCTTCGATAAGACTATGGGCGATTCCCATGAGAGTCAGAGAAAAAAAGATATCCTGCTGCTTTACTTTTTGAGATCTGGCTTCCTTAATTATAAGTGCTCCACCATAGGCCAGCCCCATGGTCAGGCCAACAATAGTAATGGAAGTGGCTTCCTTGCCAATACCGAGAATTCTGAACAGGGGCGCCATCAATTTAATGAAAAGGTTTGTTGCCCTGATGTGGTCCAGAAAACGTATAACACTCATAAGGATGAGAATTATTAAATATATTGCGCCAAGATTTTTTATCTGGGCTATAATCCAGAAAAAAAGTCCATCAGGCTGGGGATCCGGCCTCCAGACTACGGTATTTACTTCCTGAAGCCATCCACCCCATTCATAAATCAGATTAAGGAGGATTCCCAGAATCAGGGCAGTGAGTAATCTGAAAATTCCCTGGAAAATCAGCCTGGTTCCTGCTTTTTGAACAATGCGCAATTCAATGGGCAGGGCGTGGGCCATGAGAATAGCTGTTGAAAGAACTGTAACCTGGGCCACAGTAAGCTCAAAGCTTTCAGGCAGTGACACAAAAATAATCATGGCACTGTAAATATTATTGATGATGGCTGTTGCCCAGACCAAACCCATAATGCCGGGAAGACCCATAAGATGCATCAAAGGTTCAAGGGCAGCTGCAAAGTATTTTAATAAATTAAGTTCCCCGATAATTTTTACGGCGATAAATATGGGGATCATTATTTTTAAGAGTCCTGCCCAGGCCTGAAATGACTCTTTTGCAAGTAAATATGATGAGTTAAGAATCTGCCTCATGGTTTCTCAGGATTAAATGCTTAAAGACCCTGGTTTCAGTTAATCTGTCTAAGAAGGTCTTCTTCAGATGAATGGGCAGGACCTGTTTGATCTTCTTCCCGGGAGACATTACTCCGCCTTGTTGGCTCTGTGCCGGAAATAAAAGGGAGGAAATAACTTTCTGATGAGCCGGAAGGTGCAAGAAGTCCAGTATCAGGGTCTATCCTAACCATTGTTACTCCAGGCGGACGGGTAAAATTCTGGACAGGATAGTCATCTTCTACCTGCTGTCTGTAGTCAACCCAGATGGGTGACGCTGCCCTGGATCCTGTTTCATACTTGCCCATGGGCGTCAGCTGATCAAAACCTACATAGACACCGGTTAAAAGATAGGGTGAATAGCCTATATACCAGGCATCATTCTGGTCATTTGTAGTTCCTGTTTTTCCTGCTACGGGTCTGTTGAGAACTCTGGCCCTCCAGCCAGTTCCATCACGAACAACTTCCTGCAGCATACTGGTAATGATATATGCGTTTTCCGGGCTTGTAGCTCTTACAGGCAGACTCTGGTTTGTATAGAGTTCATTGCCCCAGGAATCATTGACTCTATTAATGATTCTCAAGGGCATATATGATCCATCTCTGGCAAAAGCGGAGTAGGCCTGGCAAAGGTCCAGCAGGGAGAGAGGTACAGATCCGAGGCTTATGGACAGGTCCCTTGGGAACTCTTCCTGAATCCCGAATTCTTTAAATTTATTTATCATTGTATTTATGCCGATATTCTGAGCCACCCTGATGGTCACTAAGTTTCTTGATTTTACAAGAGCTGTTCTAAGGAGGGTCGGGCCATGAAATATTCCCTCAAAGTTCTTGGGTCTCCATGTGGTTAATGTCTGATAATTGTCATAAACAATGGGAGCATCAAGAACAATGGAGGCTGGTGTGTATCCATTTTCTAAGGCTACAGAGTAGACAAAGGGTTTAAATGCTGAGCCTGGCTGCCTTTGGGCCTGTGTTGCCCTGTTGAATTGACTCCGGTTGAAATCATATCCACCTGCCAGGGCCACAACTTCTCCGGTTACAGGGTCGGCAGAAACAACAGAACCTTCGACCAATGGTTCCTGTTCCAGGGAAAGGGACCAAAGATCTGTACCTTCCTGCTCCATGTCAAGGACGGAAGCCCAGACCACATCACCACTGTTTAAAATTCTTCTTGCATCACGAATGTCACGGACTTCTTCAGGGGCCTTTGATGGGTCGGGTGTTCTGGCCCAGGCCATAGTGGAGACATCTATCTGTCCATTATGTTCACCCATGCGGACCATCGCCCGGTCTTCATGGACATCAGTGACCAGAACCTTAATCCATTCACCTTCCTGGATTTCATCGGGGTTAAAATTTGTTTCAAGAAGAAATTGTTCCTGTTCCTCCTGGGGAATATTTATGAGAGGGCCTTGCCAGCCTCTTCTTTTGGTGGAGTTTATTAGTCCTTTTTTCAGGGCATTCTGGGCAGCATCCAGGTGTTTTATTTCAGCGCCAGTGTATACGATAAGCCCCCCTTCATAAACCTTGTCTTCGCCAAACATCTGAATAAGTCTGCGCCTGACTTCTTCCAGATAGTAAGGGCCATGGCGCCATGAAGGATCAGGCATTTTTTCCAGTTCAATGGGTTCATCCACAGCCTGGTCATATTCCTCATGGGTAATCCATTCCAGATCCCTCAGCCGGGATAAAACGTATTGTTGTCTATGTTTTGCTCCCTGAGGATTACGGTAGGGGTTGAGCCGGGAAGGTGCCTTGGGCAAAGCAGCAATAAGAGATGTTTGAGCCAGAGTAAGGTCTCTGGCATTTTTTCCGAAATAATCCCTGGCAGCGGCCTCTATTCCATAAGCACCAGCTCCAAGGTAGATCTGGTTAAGATAAATAGTCAGGATTTCATCTTTGGTCAGGTGATTCTCCAGTCTGTAAGCTAAGATAGCTTCTTTAATCTTTCTGGTATAGCTTCTTTCCGGAGTAAGAAGTAGCGACTTGATTACCTGCTGAGTAATGGTGCTGCCTCCCTGTACAATTTCTCCTGCCTGAAAATTACTTATGGCAGCCCTGAGTATACCCGGCAGATCAACTCCTTCATGCTCATAAAAACCGGCATCTTCTGCTGCAAGAAAAGATTTAACCACCCATGGAGATATTTCATTGAGAGATACCAGAAAACGTTTTTCCTTGAAAAAATGGCCCAGAACCTCTCCATCCCTTGTAATGACTTTGGTTACTAAGGGAGGGTTATAGTCAGTGATGTTCTTATAGTCCGGCAGATCCTGGGCTGCCCATCTGTATATACCGTAAACTGCTCCAGCTGAGGCAAAAAGAAGAATTAAGATCAAAATTGCAAAAATTTTAAGGATTTTCATGGTTACTTATTTTTAAATAATTATGGTTTGGAATCATCGGCCAGATTCTGAGGTTAATCTTTCTACCATAGTATCAAAGTAGTATTGCAGATCAACGTGGTTTGTCCTGAACAGCTTGAGAAGTCCCTGTACAGAATAACTATGGTCTTGAGCCAGGCACGAACTGTCTTTGAGAAAGGTCAGTCTGTTGTTCTTAAACCAGAAAGGGTATAATCTGCAGTACGCAGGTCTTATATCTTCTGGAAGGGCACAGCCGTTTTCCCTGAGGAGAAAACAACTACCATTTTTATTAGTTTTCAGGCGGTTATGGAATCTGTCAAGGGGAAACAGCTGGAAAATCTGTTTTCTGGGCAATGGAAGCAGCTTGGTCAATCTGAAGATGAATTCTTTGTCATTTACTTCCTGAGTGAAGAAATCATTACTTCCTAAGTATCCACTTATTTTGGATGTTTCTTCTGATGGCAAAGGAAAGCAAAACCTTTCAGTTCCAGGACACAACCTGCAACAAGTGGGATTAACCCTGCTGCACCGCAAGCAGATATATTCGCTACTATCCTGCATGATCAGAAAATTTATATTTGCCCTTGCCCAAAAGGTCGTGAAGGTGGATAATTCCCAGTATCTCACTGTCATTGTCTATAATTGGCAGAACTGTTACAGCGTTTTCCTCCATCAAATCCAGTACAGATCCTGCTGATGAATCAGGCCTGACTGCAAGGGGCTGGTCATTCATAAAGTCTTTCACCTGTCTCTTAAGATCAAGTCTCTCGGAGCAGACCAGCCTTCTTACATCCCCATCAGTGATTATTCCTGACAATTTTCTTTCCTTATCAACAATAAAAACAACCCCGAATCCCCCCTGGTTAAGAATTTCAAGGGAATCTCCAAGGCTTTTGTCCACAAAGGATATGGGAAGATTGAAGGTATGCATTAATTCCAGAATATTTTTCTGCAGCCTTTGTCCCAGAAAGCCGCCAGGATGGAATTTTTTAAAATCTTTGGGCTTGAAATGCTTGTTTTCCATGAGGCAGACTGCCAGGGCATCACCCACCGCAAGAGTCGCTGTGGTGCTCGCGGTGGGTGCAAGTCCCAGCATACAGGCTTCTCTTGGAACCTTTACCTGGATAATTAGATCTGAGAGACAAGCCATTGTTGATTTATAATTAGAGGTAATGGATATTACCGTTACCCCCAACGCCTTGAAGCTTGGAATTATTGCATTGAGTTCGTCGGTTTCTCCACTGTTGGAAATAGTCAGGACCACATCATCCTTGGAGAGCATGCCCATATCTCCATGGGCCCCTTCCACAGGATGCAGAAAAAAAGAGGGAGATCCTGTACTGCTCAGGGTGGCTGCGATCTTTCGCCCAATGAGGCCGGATTTGCCAATGCCCGAAATTACGATTCTGCCCTTGCAGTGGGCCATTGCTTCCAAGGCTTTGCAAAAGGACAGATCTAAACGTTCTTTTACTTCTTTAAGGCCTTCAATCTCTATATCAAGAACCTGTTTGGCCAGGTTCAGCCAATAATCGTAGGTTTCTGTCATATTACTGTTCAAAGCACAGTTTGTTGCAGTTAGGACCCGGGGGCACTGGGTAGTGTTCGTTAAAACAGGCTAAGCAGAACTTCTTTTTATTATCAATCGATGATAAAAGACCTTCAATGGAAAGGTAATGAAGAGAATCGAGGCCAATATATCTGGCAATGTCATCAACACTGTGATTGGCCGCAATGAGTTCTCCTTTGGATGAAAAATCAATTCCATAGTAGCATGGGTATTTTATAGGGGGGCAGCTGACCCGCATATGTATTTCTCTTGCACCCAGCTCTCTGAGCTTTTTAACTCTGGTCTTTATGGTTGTACCCCGGACTATGGAATCTTCCACAATGAGTATTCTGCGATTTTTGATCATGCTTCTGGCAGGATTCAACTTTACCCTTACACCAAAATCCCGCATATCCTGAGTGGGTTGAATAAAAGTTCTGCCTACATAATGGTTTCTGATCATGGCCATTTCAAAGGGCAGCTTTGACTCATGGGCGTAGCCGACTCCGGCATATATGCCGGAGTCGGGAAAAGGCATGACAAAGTCAGCATCAACAGGAGCTTCTCTTGCTAAGGTCCTCCCCATTCTTTTCCTGGCCTGATATACTTCCTGCTGGAAAACTATGGAGTCAGGTCTGGCAAAATAAATAAGTTCAAATACACACTGCGATGGTTCCTGGATTTCAGCAAACTGAATGCTGGAAAGTTTGCCTTGTTCTATAGTTACCATTTCTCCAGGCTGAACACAGCGCAGGTATTCCGCTTCAAGCAAGTCAAAGGCGCAGGTTTCAGACGCGAAAACATAAGAGTCTCCCACCCGGCCTATGGAAAGTGGCCTGAATCCGTTGGGGTCGCGCACGGCAATAAGTTTGTCATTGGCCAGGATAAGTAGTGTATAAGCACCCTTGATTCTCCCCAGGGCCTTGATTATTGCCTCTTCGAGGGTTTTTCCATTCATATATTTGGAAATAAGATGGACGATTATTTCACTGTCCATGGTTGTCTGAAAAATGGAACCCTGTTCTTCAAGTTCTTTGCGAAGTTCATAGGTGTTGACTAAGTTGCCATTATGGCCAATTGCAATGGACATTCCCTTGAATCTCACCAGAAAAGGCTGGGCATTGCGAATAAGTGAAGCACCTGTGGTTGAATACCTGATATGGCCCATGGAGATGTTGCCCTTGAGCTGATGTCCCAGGTGGTGTTCACTGAAGACATCTGCCACGAGTCCCATACCTTTCTGTTCTCTTATTTTCAGTCCATCCCAGGTAACAATTCCGGCGCTCTCCTGACCTCTGTGCTGGAGGGCATACAGACCGAAATAGGACATTCTTGCTGCTTCAGGGTGACCATAAATTCCAAATAGACCGCAATATTCTTTTTTCATTTTAATACCGTTATTTTGTCAGGTAATATTCCTGGAGGCTTTTGACATTTAAACCCAGGCTGCATTTTTCTTTTACAGCCAGGGCCAGAGCTTTGGCAGCTGCAATGGTGGTGGTGTAAGGAACTCTGTACAGAACTGCAGCCTGCCTCAGGGATGAAGAATCACTTACAGTTTTTTTGCCAGACGAGGTATTGATTACCAGGCTGATTTCATTATTCTTAATGTGGTCCAGGATATTGGGCCTGCCTTCGAATACCTTGTTTACCACTTTGGCAGGAATATTATTTTCTTTTAGAAATGCAGCAGTACCTCTTGTGGCCATGATTTCAAAGCCCAGATCTCTGAATGCAGTTGCAGGCTCAAGACAATGGGGTTTGTCGTATTCATTGACAGAGATGAACACACAACCCTTATCTGGAAGCATCTGACCAGCTCCGAGCTGGCTTTTCATAAAGGCAAGTCCCAGGTTATCATCAACACCCATAACTTCACCTGTAGAGCGCATTTCCGGTCCCAAAAGAACATCAACACCAGGGTAGCGGTTGAAAGGAAGCACGGCTTCTTTTACCGAGTAATAGCCCTGCTTGCGCATGGACCAGGGGTCTATGTCCTTTATCTTCTCACCCATCATGACTTTTGTAGCAAGCTTTGCCAGGGGAACCCCTGTGGCTTTGCTCACAAAAGGAGATGTCCTTGATGCCCTGGGGTTTACTTCCAGGATGAATATCTGGTCATCCTTAACAGCAAACTGGATATTGAGCAGACCGATTACGTTAAGTTCCTGAGCCAGTCTGCATGTCTGAAGACTGATCTCATCAACAATGCCTTTTTCAATTGTATGTGGAGGAAGAACACAGGCAGAGTCTCCAGAGTGAACGCCTGCCTCTTCAATATGCTCCATTATGCCGGCAACATAAGTGTCTTTACCGTCACTCAGAGCATCGACATCCACCTCAATGGCGTGTTCAAGGAACTTATCAATGAGTATGGGATGATCAGGAGAGGCAAGAACAACATTTTTAAAATACTGGCGCAGCTGCTCTTCATCATAAACAATTTCCATGGCTCGACCGCCGAGTACATATGAAGGACGAACAACCACTGGATATCCGATATTTTCAGCAATCCTGGCTGCTCCTTCAATGGATTTTGCCGTTCCATTGAGAGGCTGAAGGAGATTTAACTTTTTTATAAGAGCTTGAAATCTTTCCCTGTCTTCTGCCCTGTCTATGCTGTCAGGGGATGTCCCGATAATAGGCACGCCAGCCTTCATAAGAGGAACAGCAAGATTAAGAGGGGTCTGACCTCCAAACTGGACAATTACTCCATCCGGTTTTTCAAAATCGATGATGTTCATGACATCTTCAAAGGTCAGAGGTTCAAAGTAGAGATAGTCTGATGTGTCATAATCTGTGCTTACAGTTTCTGGATTAGAATTGACCATGATGGAACCAACATTCATGTCATTAAGTGCGTAAGCAGCATGTACACAGCAATAATCAAACTCAATTCCCTGTCCTATTCTGTTGGGGCCTCCACCGAGAATCATGATTTTTTTCCGGGATTCCGGTTTCAGTTCGCTGCCTTTTTCATAAGTTGAATAGAAATAGGGAGTGTAAGCTTCAAATTCTGCCGCGCAGGTATCAACGAGGTAGTATGTGGGCAAAATATTTAGCTTGGCCCTGATATTGCGAACGTCTTCTTCTGATTTTTTCCAGATGAGGGATAACTGTCTGTCTGAAAAGCCCATCTTCTTTGCCTTGACAAGGACAGGCTTGAGGGACTGATTAGTGATGGAAAGTTTTTCTCTGGCACTGAACTCAATCAGTTCTTTCTCAAAGGATACCAGTTCTTCAAATTGTCTGATAAACCAGGGATCTATGCCTGTGAGTTCATAGATTTCCCCGGTGGACATTCCAGCAAGAATTGCGTGGCGAAGGGAGTAAATTCGCTGAGAATTGGGTACTCTCAGAGATGTTCTTATGTCTTCGAGAGGTGGAAGTTTTTCCTGAAAGTTTGAAGCAAGTCCAATCTGTCCGGTTTCAAGGGAGCGCAGTCCTTTTTGCATTGCCTCTTTGAATGTCCTGCCTATGGCCATGGTTTCACCTACGCTTTTCATGGCCGTGCCGAGAACATCCTTGGCTCCTGGAAATTTTTCAAAAGTGAAGCGCGGTATCTTAACCACACAATAGTCTATAGTTGGTTCAAAGGAAGCCATTGTTTCTCTGGTAATGTCATTGGGTATTTCGTCTAAGGTATAGCCTACTGCCAGCTTTGCAGCAATTTTTGCAATGGGGAATCCTGTGGCTTTGGAAGCAAGGGCTGATGACCTTGATACTCTGGGGTTCATTTCAATGACAACCATATCTCCGTTTTCAGGATTCAGGGCAAATTGGACATTGGATCCGCCTGTTTCAACCCCTATCTCACGCATAATCTCAAGAGATGCATCCCGCATGAGCTGATATTCTTTGTCTGTAAGGGTCTGTGCCGGAGCCACAGTTATGGAATCTCCTGTATGTACTCCCATGGCGTCAATGTTTTCTATGGAGCAGATAATCACACAGTTATCATTTTTGTCCCGCATGACCTCAAGTTCAAATTCCTTCCAGCCCAGCAGTGATTCTTCAAGCATAATCTCACTGGTCAGACTGGCAGCAAGTCCCTGAGCACAGATGCTTTCAAGGTCTTCCATGTTGTATGCAATGCCCCCTCCTGTGCCGCCAAGTGTATATGCTGGACGGATAATCATAGGGAAGGGGATGCTTCTGCTCAGCTCCCTTACCTGGTCCATGTTTCGCGCGATGGAACTTTTGGGACTCTTAAGGCCGATATTATCCATGGCCTTGCGGAATTCTTCCCGTGATTCAGCTTTTTCAATTGCTGGAAGAGATGCTCCAATAAGTTCTACATTGTACTTTTCAAGGACCCCGTTATGGGCCAGAGCAAAGGCAGTGTTAAGGCCAGTCTGACCTCCCAGGGTGGGCAGGAGAGCATCAGGTCTTTCCCTGGCGATGATTTTGGCCACTGTCTCCGGTTCAATGGGCTCAATATAAGTTTTGTCTGCAAGCTCAGGGTCGGTCATTATGGTTGCCGGATTGGAGTTGATCAGGACCACTTCGTACCCTTCTTCCTTTAGGGCCTTAAGGGCCTGGGTTCCTGAGTAGTCGAATTCACAGGCCTGTCCGATGACAATGGGGCCTGAACCAATGAGCATGATTTTTTTGATGTCTTCTCTTTTGGGCATAGCTTTTTAATTTTGTTAGGGTTTTATTTTATATATGAATGAGTTGTATCATTTCAGAGGAGAAAGTTAGAATAAGTACAAGAATCA
>JBHEPK010000008.1:4999-6472 GCA_046260325.1 Desulfonatronovibrio sp. | reverse complement strand
TTATTTTTTGCGAAATGCTGCAGGTTTTTTTTACGAAATTGTATTTTTTGCATGCTGTTCATCATAAATTTTTGGCCTCTCGGCAGAAGCATGTAAAAGAGTGTAGTGTACAGTTAGTAGAATAAAAATTTTTACAACACGCTGCTATATGGGGTAACTAAGAGTATGCGAGTCGGTTTGTTACAAATTAATCCCACTATTTGTGATCTTAAGGGCAATGCCTGCCGTATTGTTCAGTCTGCTGAAAAGGCTTTTAATAAAGGAGCGCACTTTTGCCTGACACCTGAACTGGCTGTTATTGGCTACCCTCCGGCTGATCTGCTTTATTACAAAAAGGTGGTTGAGCAGTGTCTGGAAACTGTCAAGTGGATAGCTCTTAAGACTGCAGAAATGGGGCCGGTTTTAATTGGGTCTCCCCACGTAAAGAGCGGTTCAGATACTTTGTTTAACAGTGCTTTTTTGCTCAGTCAGGGCAGAATTGAAAAAATATTCAATAAAACTCTTTTGCCCAATTATGATGTATTTGATGAACAAAGGTATTTTGCTTCATTAGAAGAACCGGATTTTTTTGAAATTTCCGGCCGGAAAGTTGGGGTAACCATTTGTGAAGATGTCTGGAATGACAGGGATTTCTGGGAAAAATCAAAATACAGTCCTGATCCAGTGAAGGCTTTGGCGGGCAAGGACGTTGATTTTATAGTGAACTTATCCGCATCACCCTTTTCAGGTGCAAAGCATAAGCTTCGTTTGTCCATGCTGAGTTCTCTGGCCATAAAGTACAGTCTGCCTGTTATCTTCTGCAATCAGACAGGGGGCAATGATGAACTGGTTTTTGACGGTAGAAGTGTTGCCATGGACCGCAAAGGTCAGGTGATTGCATCGGCTGAAGCTTTTAAAGAAGATGTTTTGCTGGTTGATCTTGATGATCCAAAAAACAATACAGTGTCTTGCAGTGATTTTGGATTTGAAAAAGAGATATGGGAAGCCTTGACCCTGGGATTGAAAGATTACATACGTAAAAGCGGGTTCAGCAGGGTTGTGCTGGGATTATCCGGGGGGATTGATTCAGCCTTGGTGGCCGCTCTTGCTGTTCAAGCACTGGGATCTGAAAATGTAACAGGCGTTCTCATGCCCTCTCGGTTTTCCAGCCAAGGCAGTATTGATCATTCCCTGGAGCTTTCAGGGAATCTTGAAATGGAGACTATAACCATTCCCATTGATGAACTCATGAACGGCTTTGATGCTGCCCTTGCTCAAGTTTTTTCAGGTATGGATAGGGATGTGACCGAGGAAAATATTCAATCCAGAATCAGGGGCAACCTGCTCATGGCCATATCCAACAAGCTTGGAAGCATGGTCCTGGCAACTGGAAACAAGTCAGAACTTGCTGTGGGCTACACGACAATTTACGGGGATATGTCCGGTGGACTGGCTCCCATATCCGATGTGCCCAAAACCATGGTTTATGCCATT
>JBHEPK010000008.1:0-4989 GCA_046260325.1 Desulfonatronovibrio sp. | reverse complement strand
ACACAAATGGAAGGATATTAATCCCGCAGAAAATAATCTCCAAAGCACCTTCTGCAGAGTTAAGTCCTGGACAAAAGGATCAGGATACATTGCCGGAATATGAAATTCTGGATCAGATCCTGCATCTGCATGTCCAGTCCGCAGCCTGGGAGGATGATATATGCGCTCAGGGTTTTGACAGAAAGGTGGTCAGGCAGGTCCTTTCCATGGTTAAAAGGGCTGAATTCAAGCGCCGCCAGAGTCCTCCAGGCATTAAGATTTCTGATCGTGCATTTGGAACAGGCTGGAGAATGCCTCTATCTTCTAAGTGCAGCTTTATTACAAAAAAGTAATTAGTTGGTTATAATTAAAGAGTAAAAATATGTGCAGATTATTTTCATTGACCAGTACTGAACCTGTTTCTCCCATCAAGGCTGTGGAAGCCCTTGATATGATGAAGGAAGGACACGACGGTTCAGGAATAGGGCTTTTCTTGAGTGAACTTGACGGGCCATTTGCCCAGTTCAGGGACCTCCCTATTTTATCCGGGATATTTACCCAGTCGGGCATGCGTCGTTTAGAGGACTTCATGTCTGCCAAGGGGTTTCTCACCAGGTATCGTTTGACCTTGGATGTAAAGGCGGAACCTCCCCCTGGTACACCCAAAAGAGAAATATATCTTATTCAGGTTTATGAACCGCCTGAGAGCTGGCAGGACTTGACTCCTGAAGACCAGGAACGGAAAATGACACAGGTTCGCCTGCAACTGCGCCATATGGGAGAGGCTGAACAGGACATGGTTGTTTTCAGCTTCTGGCCGGACGTGGTTATGATTAAGGAAGTGGGCGACCCCATGGAAATTGGGGTTTATCTCGGATTGCACCGGGAAGAACTGAAAGCCAGGCGAATAATGGCTCAGGGAAGACAGAATACCAACTACGGAATTAATCTTTATGCCTGCCATCCATTTTTCATTCAGGGTATTTCAACAATGACCAACGGAGAAAATACCGCCTTTGTGCCCATAAGGGAATATCTGAGTACTCAGGGTGTTCCTGGTTATGAAGGATATCAGTCTGATTCGGAAGTCTTTACCCATATCCTGCATTTTACATTGAAAGAATTGAATCTTGGCATTGAAGCCTACAAACATATCATAACACCTCTGAGGGATAGTTATCTCAAATCTCATCCTGACCGGGATTTTCTCTCTCAACTAAAACAGTCATGTCGTCGCCTGATTATTGATGGGCCCAATTGTGTAATTGGATGTCTGCCTGACAAGACCATGTTTATGGTTCAGGACCGTAAAAAACTTCGTCCGGGAATTGTGGGGGGCAGACCAGGATTATTTGCTTTTTCTTCAGAATCCTGCGGACTGGACGCGGTGATTTCAGAGCGGGACAAAACAAAGGATTTTCAACCTATGCACCTTGATACAGCTATAGTCTCACCTGATTGCAAGGAGGTAAGGATATGCAGCCAAACGCAGCCATTACCCCCTCAACACTAAGCCGTTGTGATTTTCCCTGGCAGGTCAGCTGGGATATCCAGACCTGCACTCTTTGCGGCAGATGTACTTCTGTCTGCCCTGTAAATGCAATTGAACTGGGTACTTTTCGTAAGCGAAGCATTGAATCTCTGGTTCCAGGCCTGAATAAAAAGCCGGATTCAAATTTTAAAGTTTATCATGGTATCAGACAAAAGACTGACCCGGGATATGCCTGTGTAGGCTGCGGTATGTGCAACATGGTTTGTCCCAATAATGCTATAGAGCCTGTCAGATCTGAGTTTGGAGACACATTAAAATTCCATCATGATCAAGGCGGCCTGTCCAGAACCAGAGGCGGCAGACGCAATTCTAATCAAAGCGTTCTGGATCAGATTAAGTTTTTAAGGATTTCCATGCTCACTGATCCTGCCCTTGATGCCGGCAGGCATGAATTTGAGATGAAAACCTTGATTGGACGAATACTCCCGCCTGCTAAAACCCTGAAGGCAAAAAAACACAACGGTTGGATTCCGCCGGTTCGCGAAATTTATCCACTTCTTATAGGCGGCATGAGTTTCGGGGCCCTTTCTCCCAATATGTGGGAAGGTCTGCAGATGGGAGTGGCGTATCTTAATGAAGAGCTGAACATGCCGGTACGCATGTGCACTGGAGAGGGTGGATGCCCGCCCAGGCTTCTTCGCTCACGCTTTCCCAAATATGTAATTTTACAGATTGCCAGCGGTTATTTTGGCTGGGATGAAATAATTCATTCAATTCCTCACATGAAGGAAGATCCATGTGCAGTGGAAATAAAATATGGCCAGGGTGCAAAGCCTGGAGACGGCGGGCTTTTGCAATGGCACAAGGTAAATAAGCTTATTGCAGCTATTCGCGGTGTTCCCCCCGGAGTGAGCCTGCCAAGCCCTCCAACCCATCAGACCAAATACTCCATTGAAGAAGCTGTGGCCAAGATGATTCAATCAATGAGCATGGCCTGGGGATTCAGGATTCCGGTATATCCCAAGATTTCTGCTTCAAGCACTTCTCTTGCGGTTTTGAATAATCTGACCCGCAACCCGTATGCTTCTGGTCTGGCCATAGATGGAGAAGACGGAGGGACCGGGGCGGCTTATAATGTATCCATGAACCATATGGGCCACCCCATAGCTTCAAATGTTCGGGATTGTTATCTTAACTTAGTCAAACTGGGCATGCAGAATGAAATACCCATTATTGCCGGAGGAGGAACTGGTAAAAACGGGAATCTTTCTGCCAATGCAGCTGCTCTGATCATGCTTGGGGCCAGTGCTGTTCAGGTGGGCAAGTATATAATGCAGGCTGCTGCGGGCTGTCTGGGATCTGAGCAGGATCGCTGCAATATTTGCAATATAGGTCGTTGCCCCAAGGGCATAACTTCTCAGGATCCGAGATTATATCGTAGATTAGATCCGGAAAAAGTAGCTCAGCGGTTAGTGGACGTTTACCTTAGTTTTGACACCGAGTTGAAAAAAATTGTAGCCCCTCTGGGCAGGTCAACCTCCCTGCCTATTGGCATGTCTGACGCCCTGGGCATTGCAGACAAAGCTGCTGCAGACAGGTTGCAGATCAAATACGTAGTTTAATAAGCAGTCAAATAATGACATCAGATAATATTTTCAAAGTTCTGATAACGGACCGTTATTGGGAGATAAAGATTGATGAATAAAGTTAAGACAGTCCAGCTCAAGGGAAAAGATGGCTCCGTGCGTCTTTCATCCAGAGTAATTGAAGAGCTGATTCAGGACCTTGTCAGGCAAGGTGCAGATACTATTGAGATTGAGGCCTATGGTCAGCATGGTCTTGGGGGCAGGATTTTTCAGGCTGGCGAAAAAGAGATAAAAATAGATATTTCTGGTTCTCCAGGACAAAGAGTCGGGGCCATGGGAACATACGGGACAAGGATAGAAGTTCATAGCCCTGTTTCAGACGATGTTGGCTGGCTTAATGCCGGCGCAGAGATTATTGTCCATGGCTACGCCTGTAATGGGGCGTGCAATGCCATGGCCCAGGGTAAAGTATATGTGGCAGGCAATATTGGCTCGCGCGGGATGACCATGACCAAATATAATCCCAGATTTGATCAGCCTGAGCTCTGGGTTTTGGGTTCTGCAGGAGATTATTTTGCAGAGTTCATGGCCGGAGGCAGAGCGGTTATCTGCGGGCATAATCCTCTGGGTCCAAGCAGTGTCTTGGGTTACAGGCCTTGCGTGGGAATGGTCGGAGGAAAAATTTTCTTTCGCGGAACCCAGGGCGACTATAGTGAGGCTGATGCCAAACTCGTTCCTGTATCAGATGAAGATTGGCAGTGGTTACTGAGCAACCTGGAACTGTTTCTACAGAAAATATCAAAAAAAGATTTATTTGAAGTACTTGCCAGGAGAGAACAATGGCAATGCCTTGAAGCCAGAACTCCCATGGATAAAATGGGTTCCATTAGACGGTCCATGTCAGATTTTCGCAGGAATGTATGGGATAAAGAGCTTGGTAAAGGCGGACTTATCGGCGATTTAACCGACCTGGACCGCAGTCCGGTTCCATTGATTGTCAATGGAGATATGCGAAGATATGTTCCTGAGTGGGAACATAGAAAATACCTGGCGCCGTGTCAGGCTTCGTGCCCTTCAGGTATTCCTGTGCAGCAGCGCTGGGAGCTTGTCCGTCAGGGCAGACTGGATGAGGCATTGGATGTTGCTCTGGCCTTTACTCCTTTTCCTGCTTCTATCTGCGGATATCTTTGTCCTAATTTATGTATGCAGGGATGTACGAAAAATATCGGGAATCTTCAGCCTGTGGATATAACTTTTCTTGGTAAAAAAGGGGCTGACTCCAAGCCACCCGAACTGCCTCGTGTGGATGGAAAAAAAATTGCGGTTGCAGGTGGTGGACCAGCAGGAATTTCTGTGGCCTGGCAGCTCAGACTAATGGGACATGAGGCAGTAGTTTATGATCAGGAAGAAGAACTTGGCGGCAAAATGAGTTCAGCCATTCCAGAACACAGGATTCCTTCAGAAATTCTCAGGGCCGAACTGGAAAGGGTACGTAAGGTCATTCCTCATGTTCATCTGGAAAAATCCCTCAACCCGGATGATTTTAGTCAGCTTAAGAAAGATCACGATTATATTGTCCTTGCAGTGGGGGCACAAAAACCCAGGACAATACCTATTCCCGGTGGGGAAAAGATTATACCTGCTTTGACATTCTTGAAAAATGCCAAATCAGACAACCAGGAAACAGGAAAAAAAGTTGTAATTATTGGAGCGGGAAATGTCGGTTGTGATGTTGCCACCGAGGCTCATCGTATAGGAGCTCAAGAGATTACTCTTATTGATATTCAGGAACCTGCTTCTTTTGGAAAGGAAAGAGAAGAAGCAGAAAAGGCAGGGGCAGTATTTCGTTACCCCTGCTTTACCAAAGAGATTACTAAGGAAGGGGTTGTCCTGACTTCAGGAGAGGTCATTCCTGCTGATACAGTTATAATT
>JBHEPK010000079.1:5012-9128 GCA_046260325.1 Desulfonatronovibrio sp. | reverse complement strand
GTCTCAAGATGACAATCGCCACAGCCTTCAGCAATAATCAGCCTGGCATTAGAATGTATGCGGATATATTTTATCAGTTCCCGGATAATATCCGGATGGGTGGTGATGGGAAAAGGCGAAGCATTGACCAGGTTAGGCTTGATAACGATCAACTTGCGCCTTTTAAAAATCTTGTCTGCCCCAATTTCATCAAGGCATTTTTTTAAGGTATGCTCATAACTGTCAAAATATTCCATTGAAAACATAATTCATCTCTTAACTGCTAACTGCGTTCCTGGCCCAGAAACCTGTCTTCATAATTCTCCTGGCTTTTCTGTCGTATTCCAGATCCACTCTTTATGTTGCTGTTAAATCTATATTCTTGCAATATCATTCCGAGCGCAGGGCCTGGATGGGGATAAGATTGGCTGCCTGTCTGGCCGGATAATAACCAAAAAACACACCCACTGCAGCGGAAACACCAACTCCAATGAAGATTGCCCCATAAATGACCTGAAATTCCCACCCTGAAAACCAGGATATGCCAAAGGAAACACCAACTCCGATAATGATTCCCAAAAGTCCCCCCATAAGGGAAAGGATCATTGACTCCATGAGAAACTGGCCCTGAATATCATTTTTCTGAGCTCCCAGGGCCCGGCGAATACCAATTTCCTTTCTTCGTTCCGCCACGGAAACCAGCATGACATTCATAACTCCTACACCGCCGACAATCAGAGAAATACTGCCTATTGCGCCGAGAAGCAGGGTAAACATACGCATCTGTTTTTCCATATGTTCGATCATCTGTTCAGCACTGCGGACCATTACATTCATAGGTCTGGGCAACTCCGCAAAATAATCCTGGACAAGGCTTTCAACCTGTTCATGAGGAATATCACCGGCCTTGACCGCTAAGACATTATTGATTGTGTTGCGGGTATTCATGCGACTGACCGTTGATATGGGAACCATCAACCCTTCAGAGACCTCGTAGGGTCGCATGCCCCCCATTGAAGCTGGTGCAAGTTCACCCACAATGGTAAATTTGCGGTCCTCAAAGTAGATATCCTGGCCCACTAAGTCATGGAACCCCTGTGCCTTAAGTTTGCTGGCCAGACCTGCGCTGAGAACTGCCTGATACATGAGGTAATCAAGATCGGATATGAATCTTCCCCTGATTAGACGCAGCTGGTTAATGTTTATAAAAGACCCGGTCACTCCAATGGCCGGAACATTCATCCTCACTCCCTGGAAACGTACACCGCCATGAACAGAAATATATGGCGCAACATCCCTTACTGCCGGGCTTGCATAGGGCAAATCCTTAACTTCATCTAACCTGAAGCCCTGCTCCTTGCCGGATTCGCTCCTGTTCCATTCCTGCTGGATATTAAGCACATCAGTGCCCATTTCCAGGAACTGTTTCATACTTTCGCGCTGGACAATGGTTCCGGTGGAAACAAGAGCAATGACCGAGCCTATTCCGATGACAATACCAAGCAAGGCCAGGGCTGTCCTCTGCTTGGAAGAAGCCAGACTGCGCAATGCTTCTTTGATATTGGCCCGGATCATCATAATGCACTTCCTGCCCGGTTTTTAATTATTCCGTCCTGCATATGCACCTTGCGGTCACACTGGGCAGCAATTTTGGGGTCATGAGTTATAATGATAATGGTCATGTTTTTTTCCGAATTCAGCTCAAGAAAAAGCTCCATAATGTCCTGGCCGACCTTTGTGTCCAGAGCTCCTGTTGGCTCATCCGCAAGGATAATGGCAGGATCACCGCAAAGAGCCCTGGCTATGGCCACCCTTTGCTGCTGGCCCCCTGAAAGCTCTGAAGGCTTATGTTGTCTGCGTTCATCCATATCCACCAGGGCCAGATTTTCCCTGGCCTTTTCCTTTTGTTCCTTTTCTCTGATACCCCGGTAAACCAGGGGCAGGCAGACGTTTCCCAGAGCAGTGAGCTTGGACAGGAGATTGAACTGCTGAAACACAAAGCCAATTTTTTGATTTCGGATGATGGAAAGTTCCTGATCGGACAAAGAAGAGGTCTCCTTGCCCTCCAAAAGGAACTGGCCTGAATCGGGCAGATCAAGAAACCCCAAAATATTCATCAAGGTGGACTTGCCGCAGCCTGATGTACCGACAATGGCCAGAAGCTCCCCGGACTCAACCCTCAGGTCCACTCCGTTGAGGACTTTAACCTGAACTGGCCCCATCTGGTAGGCCTTGCGGATCTGGTTCATTTTAATCAGGCTCATCTTTACCAGCCTGCCAGCCTGTCACCGGGGTTAACTCCGGATACGATTTCAACTGAGCGCAAAGTGGTTATCCCTGTATCTACCTCTTTTTCAATTATGGAATTATCAGACCCCACCAGCCTGACCATGGAAGTACCTCTGACCATTTTCACCAGAGGGATAGGGACCAGAAGAGCATCATCTTTTTCATAGACCACCACTTCAAGATCAGCAGACATGCCTACTCTGATCAAATCCAGAACCTTTTCCTTTACCTCAGAAAAAGTAACCCGGACATCAAAATTAGCCCCCTGTCCGCCTGAACTGGACACAGCCTGAGCCGAAATGTGAGAAATAACACCATCAAGAATGATTCCGGGAAAAGCATCCCCCCTGGCCCGAACCGGCTGGCCCAGGGAAAGCTTGCGCACATCCACCTCATCTACTTTGGTGCTCACTGTGACCCCGCTCAGATCTCCCACCGCAAAAAGGCTGACCCCGGAATTAATCCTGGAGCCTTTTTCCAGGGATAGCTTCTTATCTTCTTCAGAAACTGGCTGGATAACAACACCTGAGACCGGTGCGATGATATTTTTGCCCTCCATTTGTCTTTCCAGATTTGCCAGATTGACTCTGGCATTTTCCATTTCCATTCTGGCCAGCTCAATATTCTCAGGGTCAGCCTTTTTCCGGACTGATTCAAGTTCCTCCTGAGCAGATTGAACATCTTCCTGAGAACTTTCTTTCTGGCGTTGGGCGCTGTCGAGCTCCTGAGCAGGAATTATTCCCTTGCTGAAAAGGAGTTCTGATTCCTCAAGTTTTCTTTCATTTACTCCAAGAGTATCTCTTGCTCTGGACAGGCTTCTGCGCGCCCTGGTCATTTCTGTGCCTGAATCCCAATTGAGTATATCCTGAAGCTTCTGATTAGATTTAATAAAATCGCTTCTGGCATTGCGCAGCTTTATTTCAAGGTCAGAGGAATCAAGGACAAGTAAAATATCACCTTGTTCAACCATCTGGCCGAATGAAAAGTCGCGCCGGGTTATCATGGCTTCAAAAGGCGCAGTTACCACTATTTCCTCTAAGGGCTCCAAACTCCCGGATAAAGAGACTGAAGAAGACAGAGGAGCTGGACTCGCAGTATGATATTCTGATTCACCCTGCACTGCTGGACTTTCCTGGTTGGCAGACTTTTCAAGGCCTTTGAAAAGAGCATTGCCCTGAAAATAGTAAAAGCCGAGGCCTACAAACAGTCCAATGATGAATATGGTCGAGGCCACCCTGACCACCTGAACCTTTTTCAAAGCCTTTTGCAGAAGATCGTTTTTGCTTTCCATTTCCTGGTAAGCCTGGCCGAGCTTGCGGGCGTCTTCTTCCTGTTTTTTCTGAAGGGCCTTAATTTCGGTAACATCCGAGAAGACCAGGATTACTCCGTTGTTGTCCTGGTTTTGGCCATTACCCTGCAGATAGGATGAAGTTATGGACAGGGTGGCTGTTGAACCATCTCCCCTGACAAAATCCACTGTTGTGGTCAGACCTATATCCTGCTGATATACAGCATCCAGAACAACCTGATTAAACTGATCGTTGCTTTGGGCCTGATCCATAAAAACTAAGGCAAAAGGTTTTTCCAGAGCCTTATCAGGATCTATGCTTAAAATCTTTCCGGCAGCCGAATTAAACATGATGATCCGGCCTTTGAAATCCAAAGCCATGACCCCGTCAGCCATATTTTCCAGAATATTTTGATAAAAATCTTCAGTGGGCATTCATTCTGCTCCCTGATTCCCTGGTTTTGAATATAGTTATTTGAAAAAACGAACTAAAAAGCTAATATCTTACCCGATACTGAATCGATTTTCTTTCTGGAAACTAATTTCCCAGCATCCAGGCC
>JBHEPK010000079.1:0-5002 GCA_046260325.1 Desulfonatronovibrio sp. | reverse complement strand
CTGCACTCTGGGGAGTAAATTCAATTTCCCAGGTTTCCAGAGTGGTGACCAGAAGTCTGTCAAGATCCGTCAAAGCATTCTCGTAGGATATAATTGCCTGGATTTCAGATAGACGGTCATTGCGAAGCTTATCCTGTTCCCGAATAAAATCTACATTGGAAATGCGCCCCATCTTGAATTCCAACTCACTGATCTCAAAACTCTCTTCAGAAAGTTCCCTGGTTCGCCTGGCCATTTCCACCTGTTTTTGGGCAGATTCAACCCTGCGCACCTCGTTTCTAACCTGATTTTCAAGATTCTCCTCAATGGTCAGGATGTTCATTGCTGCTTTTCTAAGGCTTATTCTGGCCTGAAGAAGCGGACCTTCCCGCTGATACTTTGCATCCCCATATATAGGCAGGGGAACGTTTAAAGACAGACCTACGTTCCATTCATCTCTTCTGTAATCCGGGTCAGGGTCATGCCGATCCCGGTTCCATCCCTGGCTGTATCCGGCATCTAAGGACAAATCCCACTTTCTCTGGTTTTCAGCCTCCATGATGGCAAGCAGGGCAATCTCTTTCTGGTTCAAAGCACTCAGATAACCGGAGTTACGTTCAAAAGCAGTGTCAATACATTGTTCAAGGTCAGGCTCCACTGTGCGGTATTGTACCTGTTCAGTGGGAACTATAGTTATATCCCGGCCAATATTCAGATTATTGAGAAGGGCAAGTTGAGCATTATCCAGACTGGATAATGCATTTTCCATGGCAAATTCCTGACGGGCTACGTTGGCTTCTGACTGCAGTATCTCATTAGCTGCCCTGCGGCCGGTGTTGATAAGCACCCGGGTCAGTTCCATCTGCTGCCTGGCCTGTTCCACAGATTCCCGCTGAACTTTAAGATCCTGATAAGCCTGAAGCAGGCCACGGTAATTTTTAATGACCTCTGTCACGGTATCAATGACCCTGTCACGCATGGAACGAACTGCATTCTCTTCATTGAGCCTGGCTTTCTTTACAGAAGCAGTGCTGAAGGCCCAGCCCCCGTCCTTGAGAAGCGGCTGGCTGAAATCCACTCTCCAGCTTGTATCCTGGGGATGATTTCTAATTGAATCATTTCTGGTTGAGGTGCTTGTGCTTGTGAACTGGCTATCCCAGACAAAATCCAGTTCTGCCCCGGTAGGAATACTCTGACTTATCCTGGTGGTAGCATATGTTCCTGAACTGCGGGTGGTGAACCTGCTGTCAGAAAGATCATTTCCGCTATAAGTTGTTGAATCTTCTGTAATGTTGGTTTCCGCTCCCAGATTGACTTCAAGATCAGGATGAAATTTTGTCAAATCACGGCGAAGGTTAAACCTGTCCAGAACTCTGTCTAAGTAAGCACTTTCTAAGGAACGATTATGGCGCAGGGCCAGGAATACTGCTTCGGTCAAGGAAAGTTCCATGGACTGGGGGTAGCCTGCAGGGTCAATGCCTCCCTGTGCCTGGCAATGGCCTGGCAGACACAGGATCAGGCAAATCGCGATAAGATATGGTAAAAGCACAATCTTTGTCAGGCCCATGGGTATCTTTTTTGTTAGATTAGAAAAAGGCAGGATATAATTCTTGAAAAATCATAGGAGAGCTGATTATTTTTGTCAATAAGTTCTAACTGATTCGCTGATTAATCCAGACATTTAATTTTCAACCAGAAACCGTTGCGTTACGGCCTGTAACTTTGGCTTTATAAAGAAGATCATCTGCCCGCATCAAAATGCTGTCCATACTTTCTCCTTTTTTAAATTCTGTAACTCCCATGGACACTGTAACTTTTACCCCGGAAAAGTTGTTCCTGGCTATAGTTTCTTTAAATCTTTCTGCCATTTTCTGGGCTTCTGTGACGCTGATCTCTGGAGCTATAATCAGAAACTCTTCTCCTCCCCACCGGGAGACCATATCTGATTCGCGGGCATAACTTTTCAAAGCTTTTGCTACGCCGATTAAGACTTTATCACCAATGGCATGGCCATAATTATCATTAACATTTTTAAAATAATCTATATCTGCCGTGATTACTGACAGCTTTCGTCCATACCGGTCAGCAAGATATACTTGCTGACTTAGAAAGTCCTCAGCACAACGTCTGTTAGCTATTCCTGTCAGCATATCTGTCTGAGTCATTTCCTCTAATAAATCTGCACGGATAAGGGCATCTCTGTATTTATCATGGATTGTTGTGGCTGCACTGGTTAAACCCAGCAAAAGACCGAGGAACAGATGAACTCTGATTATGTAAATAACATGTTCTAAAGACATTTCTCCACTGATTAATGGACCTGACATTCCAGAGGCTGCAATTATCAGAGATACAGAGATGACTGTTCCACCTGCCACTAATCCCTTTTTATGACCAAGCATCACAAAACTTCCAATAATAATCACTCCCACAGCCCAATAATGCCCCGCAATCAGCATCAGCATCTGATCACTTATTGAACCAGAAAAATGAAAGTGCCAGAAAAGCCTCGACAAGACCATGGCAGAAACAATTGAAATAAGGATTAATTCCAGACGGCGCAGAGGTATCCAGGATTTATAAACAATGGGGATAAACACAGCCAATATTAATGAAAAGACAGGATAAAGAACCTTTATAAAGCTGTCAGTTGGATCACGGATAATCCAACTGAGCATAAAAATAAGCACACCTGAAATTAATGCTATTAAATACGCAATCTGCTTGCGTTTTTCCAGACGCTGCAGTTCGATCTTAGCGCTGCCGGTAATATTAGTTTCCACTTTTAAGCCGTATGTTAATGGTAAAAATCAAGTATCTGTTCACCACATTTTTTCATTTTTTTTGTAAAGCCAAACCTAAGAATCCAGGATTTCTCTTACTTTACGGATCAATTCTTTGAGCTGATAGGGCTTGCCAATAAATCCGGAAGCTCCTGCATCAAGAGCCTTTCCGGCCTGACCATTGGCCGAGTATCCACTGGAAATCAGGATGCGGATCAAGGGATCCTGTTCCAAGAGTAATTGCAGGCATTGAGAACCACCCATGCCGGGCATGTTCAAGTCCATAATGACCAGATCGATATCTTTTGCCTGTTGTTCATAAATCTTTAAAGCCCTTTCACCGCTATCAGCGCTTAAAACATCATAGCCCCAGGATTCAAGAATTTCCTTGGTAATTTCGCGTATTTCTTCTTCATCATCTACTATAAGAATTGTTTCACTGCCTTTGACAGGTTCACGCTCCATATCCTGAACATTCTCAACGGCTTCACTGCCTGAAATCGCCGGCCAGTAGGCAGTAAATATTGTACCCTGATCCGGCTCAGAATAGCAGGTTATATGACCGTTATGTGCCTTGACCACCCCGTAAACTGAAGCCAGCCCCAGCCCAGTACCCTGACCAGCCTCTTTGGTGGTGAAAAATGGCTCATAAATCTTCTGCGTGGTCTCTTTATCCATGCCCTCCCCGGTATCAGAAACGCTTAAAGCTGCATAATCACCAGGGGCAAGCCCCAAATACCTGTCTTTATCAACATGAACTTTCTTAGTCTCAATAAGCATCCTTCCACCATCTGGCATGGCATCAGCTGCATTGGACCCCAGATTCAGGATAACCTGTTCCACCTGAACCGCATCAGCATTGATAAGCGGACTGTCATTACTTAGTTTTAACTCAATACTTATCATTCTGGGGATAGTTCGTTCAAGTATTGCAGATGCTTCCTTAACTTCACGGTTCAGGTCCAGCTTTTTTCTATGGGTTTCAGCTTTGCGGCTGAATATAAGCAGCTTACTCACTAACTGCCCAGCCCTTTCAATGGATTTATTGATAGATTTTATGCGCTTAATATCTGGATCATCTTCCAGCTTGTCCTTGGAAAGCAAGTGAATATTGCCGCTGATGGCATGAAGCAGATTATTGAAATCATGGGCAATACCCCCGGCAAGCATACCCACTGATTCCATCTTTTGAGCCTGAACTAATTGGCCCTGCATTTTTTTCTGGGCTTCTTCAGCATTTTTACGCTCTGTTATGTTGGTGTGGGTTCCGACCATACGAAGGGCGCGTCCCTTTTCATCCCTGCCAAAAGCCTTGCCTCGTCCATTAATCCACAACCATTTTCCATCTCTGGCCTGCATCCTGAACTCCACAGAAAATGAGTCGCGTCTGTTTTCTATACAGTCCATATTGGCCTTAAGCGCGGCATTTTTATCTTCAGGATGAATAAGGTCCAGCCATGATTTTAAGTGCTTAGGAACTTCAGTAGATTTGTAGCCGAGCATATGCGCGTATCCGGGACTGTAATAGACTTCATCGGTTGTAATATCCCAGTCCCAGAGTCCGTCCTGGGTAACCTCCATGGCCCTGGCAAACCTTTTTTCACTGGATGAGACACTGACTATAAGTTTTTTTTGTTTTTCTAAAACACTTTCAAGCTTCAAGTTGACATAGCCAATGGATGAAATAACCTCAGCAAGATGAGCATAGAAATTCATGGCGGTTTCAATGGTTTCTCTGCTCCATAGATTAACCTTGCTTAAGGCATCTAAGTACTCATTCTCATCAAAACCGTACCGTCTGGCCTGATCTTGGAATACCTGAATATCCGGCGGTTCATTTTCAAAAAAGAACTGGCCTGAAAAAAGATTGCCAACATGAGTCTCTCCAACCATTACCGGCATGGCAACATCGATCATATTATTTTTACAGCGATAGATTTTCATGCTGCCGGGCTTTATGTTTCTCGTTAAAGCACGGTCACTCTCAATGCAGTTCTGGGCTGTATCCGGATGTGAGCGGTGAAATTTAAAACAGATATCCTGCCAGCCAACCGAGGCAATGACGTTTCCCCTGAGGTCAAGCAGGGCCCCGCCTATATTGGTCAACTTATAAAAATCATCCATGAGCCTCTGGATATCATCTTGTTTGATAAGGCGAGTCAGTTCTATATGATCTTCAGATTCATTTGAGGTATGGCATGACAAGTTATTGTTTCCCATGGATAAGCTTTGCTCCAAGT
>JBHEPK010000078.1:0-9175 GCA_046260325.1 Desulfonatronovibrio sp. | reverse complement strand
GGACATACCGCCATTTATCACCTGAACATCATTTCCTTCATTCCTCAGGGTTTGCTCCAGTCTAAACGCAAAAGAATACTCCGGAGCAAGGCCATATCCAGCTGTAAGGCTGTCTCCCAATGCCAGAACGGTTATCATGTTCACCTCCTGTCTTTTTTGTAAATGATTCACCTCAACCTGAGAATTAAAATTCTGGCCCTTCGGCGTTTGAAATGGAATTGCTGCTCACATTTTTTGTTTGATCTTGAGGATACATTACTATATTTTTTAAAATTGTTCACCAAATTTTTCTACCTTTGAAAAAGACGGTAACGATTCATCTGCCTCGCGCCCTGGAAATCGGGAATAGAGGACCGCTTATGCAGATGGCGCAAACCATCGGTCGTGTCACGTCTATGTTGAACTGGGCGTATGGATACGACAAAATACCCACCAAACTGGCTAAGAGGTACGCATTCGCCGAAATTGTCGGGCCGTCCGGGCCGGTGCGTGCCCAGACTTTGATTATGGGGCTGGTCCTGTTCGCCCCGGGCACGGTATATCCCCAGCATGCCCATAAGGAAATTGAGGAAAGCTATATTTCTGTGGCAGGTGCGTGGTCGGAGAACGACGCAGCGGTTTATGCACCGGGATCGCTGATTCTCAACCGTGCAGGAGATCAGCACCGGATTACGGTTGGTGACCGGGAGCCTTGTCTATTGGTCTATGCATGGCTGGGCGAGGAACAACGGCTGCTCAAACCCAACATGACCTTTTCGCAATATAGCAAATAAAACAGTAACTGTTTACCACATTTTTCTACTTTTGGATAAAGCCTGCATCCTGGTTGCAGGCTGTCCTCACAGCATGGTGAATAGATACATAAAACAAAGATTATGAACAGTCAGCCAACCTCTGTTTACCAGGACGCCTGATAAGCCAGACAAGAAAGTATACTACAGGTGTGTCCATAAAGGCTATGATAAGTTTGACCATTACCTGTCCAGCGATCAAAGGAAGGATGGGCATTATGCCGTAAAAGGCAATGCTGATAAATATTGCGCTGTCAATCACCTGGGATGAAGCTGTAGATAAGTTGTTTCTGATCCATAGATGTCTGCCGTTAAAAACTTTTTTCCAGAAATGGAAAGCCCACACATCATGGTTTTGACTGATGAGATAAGCTATTAACGAGGCAATGATTATTCGGGGGGCAGCACCCAGAACAGAGGCATAGGCCTCGTTGTTCTCCCAGAATGCTGCCCCGGGCCAGGCCAGTGCCAGATGAATAAGCCCAAGACAAACCACAAGGGCAGCAAATCCGCCCAGCACAACCTGCTTGGCCTTTTCCTTACCCCAGATTTCACTGATAACATCTGAAGCCACAAAGGTTATGCAGTATGCTAAAATACCTGCTGGCAGTACTACACCGCCAATGGTGATGATCTTGGAAGAAATAACCGAAGCAATAACTAAGCTTCCACTGAAAAGGGACGCCAGCAGAATAAAAGCCAGGCTGTTATCTTTATCCATTAAATCTCACCGGAGGCCTTTTCCACGTCATCGCGCATTTTCTGCCTGGCCTGCTCAATCTTTTCAGCTAATGTCTTGTCATTTAAAGCTATAATCTGAGCAGCCATCCATGCGGCATTTTTGGCTCCGGCCTTATCTAAGGCAACTGTGCCCACGGGAAATCCAGGAGGCATTTGAACTGTTGCCAGAAGGGCATCCATTCCCCCAAGACTTGAAGCGGAAAGAGGGATTCCAATAACTGGCTTCACTGTTGAAGCTGCAACTGCTCCAGCGAGATGAGCTGCCATGCCTGCTGCACAGATAAAAACCTGACACCCCTTTTCTTCCATTTCCCGGATAAGATTTTTGGTCCGCTCTGGTGTCCTGTGAGCAGAAGTAATGGTCATAAAGTATTCCACACCCAGGTCATCAAAAACCTGAGCACATGGCTTAACCTTGTCCAAATCAGATTTACTGCCCATAAAAATTGCTGCTTTTACCATACGTATCTCCTTTATTAAATAATCATATCAGAGTGTTGAAAAAGTTCTTACTAACAGACTGTTCAAAAATTCCAAGTGCAAGAAGCAATAAAAGTTCAAGGTTGCAGCGTATTCAGGATACGTAAAAGTTTGAACTTTTTGTAGCGACGCAGCAATTGGGAGATTTGGGCAGTCTGATATACTATTGGTTTCTCTTATCCACAACGCGCACAGCCTTGCCATCATTCTTGGGAAGACTGTCGTGTTCCACGAGATCCACGCTGGCCGTTATAAGGATCTCTTCCCTGAGCAAGCCTGTAATTTTTTTCTGCAAAGCCTGCAGGGTGCGCATATCTTCCACAAAATATTCATCCCTGATTTCCACCTTGACCCGCATCTGGTCAAGATAACCATGACTTTCCAGCTCGATAAGATAGTTCTGTCCTACCTCAGGAATGGACATGAGAACTTTTTCCACCTGCATGGGGAATATATTAACGCCTTTAAGCACAATCATATCGTCGGAACGCGCGGAGATTCTGTCAATACGCCTGTGCTGGCGCCCACAGGGACACTGTCCAGGAATAAATCTGGTCAAATCTCTGGTCCTGTATCTGAGAATAGGCATTCCTTGTCTGCAAAGAGTGGTTAATACCAGTTCTCCCATTTCTCCTTCGGGTACAGGCTCAAGAGTCTCAGGGTCAACTATTTCAGCAATATAAGAATCTTCCCATAAATGCATTCCGGATTGGTGCTCACACTCAAAGGCAACTCCAGGTCCATTCATTTCTGAAAGCCCATACGAGTTGTATGCCTTGACCCCGTAAATTTCCTCAATCCTTTTCCTGACCTCGTCAGAATGTGGTTCAGCTCCAATAAGCATGATCTTCAGGTGAAGTGATCTGGGGTCAATATCCAGTTCTTTGAATACTGAGCTTAAATGCAATGCATATGAAGGTATTATATGGGCAACAGTTACCTTGAAATCTTTAAGCATTTTAATCTGGCGCTTACTATTGCCTGCGCCAGCAGGAATTGTCAGACAACCAAGACGCTCAGCACCATAATGAATGCCAAGTCCTCCGGTAAACAAGCCGTATCCGCTCATATTCTGGAAAACATCGTGGGCACGTACACCTGACACGTGCATACATCTGGCCACAAGGTCAGCCCAGCTGTTGAGATCATTTTGAGTATGAAATATAACTGTGGCAGCACCGGTAGTGCCAGAGGATGCATGCAGCCGAACCATTTTATCCATTGGCATGGTCAAAAGGCCATCAGGATAGTTTCCCCGAAGATCTTCCTTGGTAGTAAATGGAAGATTCTTCACATCCTCATGTGATTTTACATCTGAAACCTTGATTCCTGCCATGGACAGCTTACCCCGATAAAAACGGGAGGCTGTAGCCTGATAAACAGTATTTCTTAGTCTAATGGCCTGGGTATTTTCTATTTCTTCTCTACTGAAAAATTCTGCCTTATCAAAAAATTCCATTTTTGGTCCTTTTTGGCTTTCTGATACTTTTTTATATCTAATAAATACTTAACAGGAATTTCAATTGTTACACAAACCCTTCGTTTGCATCTTCTGATGGAGGTGGAATATCAGCAAGATTTTCAAAAGCTGTAAACCTCTCCAGAAATGATAGCTCAACCATTCCCACTGGTCCATTACGCTGCTTTCCCACAATGATTTCTGCTATCCCTTTTCTGGGATTATCTTCCTTTTTATTGTAGGCATCATCTCTGTACAGAAAAATTATCAGGTCAGCATCCTGTTCAATGGCGCCTGATTCTCTCAAGTCCGAAAGAACAGGGCGTTTATTTGTCCTCTCCTCAACCTTACGGTTAAGCTGAGAAAGAGCCAAAACAGGAACACCTATTTCCTTGGCCAGAGCTTTTAAAGACCTGGATATTTCTGAAATTTCCTGTTCCCTGGAATCAATTCTTCTCCCTGCCCGCATAAGCTGCAGATAATCAACAATAACCATTCCCAGATTCTTTTCTGATTTAAGCCTCCTGCACCTTGCTCTCAATTCCAAGGAAGAAATTGCCGGAGTATCATCAATATATATAGGGGCTTTAGACAGGGCATCTGCAGACTGATAAAGCCTGGCCCAATCTTCATCATCGAGATATCCTGTACGAAGATTCTTCAAATCAACTTTCCCGAAAGAACAGAGCATACGCATCATAAGCTGCTCCATGGACATCTCTAAGGAAAATATAGCTATAGGGACATCATGAGATGCTGCTGAGCGCATTGCAACATTCAGGGCAAAAGCTGTTTTACCCATACTCGGCCTGGCAGCGATGATTATCAGATCCGTGGGCTGAAAACCGGCTGTAATTTCATCCAGACCCTGGTATCCAGTAGGAACACCCGTAACCAGTTCCTTTCTTTCAACGCGTTTGGCCAAAAGCTCAAAAACATCTGTAATCAGCTCCTTACTGGATCTGAACCCCTGCTTGGATTTGGATTCGCTGATGGCGAAAATTTTCTGTTCTGATGAGTCCAGAAGGTCGCTCACATCAGAAGCCGGCTCATAACTCTGTGATATTATCTCTGTTGAAGCTCGAATCAGATGCCTGCGAATAGCTTTTTCTTTAACTATCTGGGCATAATGAAGGGCATTGGATGCAGAAGCTACTGCTTCAGTCAGAGAGGCCAGATATACAGGACCACCAATATTATCAAGCTGACCTTTTTTTTCCAGTTCATTGTGGACGGTTAAAAGGTCAACCGGGATATTGGTCCTGTAAAGCTCAAGAAAGGTCCTGTACACGATCTGGTGCGCAGGAGAATAAAAGTCCTCTTCTGTCAGTATATCAACTATTGAGTGGAGAACATTATTAGATAAAAAAACCCCGCCCAGAACAGCCTGTTCAGCATCCATGTTCTGGGGGGGCATTTTCCTGATTAAATCTGATGAAACCCTGTTCAGGCTTTCAGGGAGATTGTCTTTTTTTGCTGATGACACCTTGTGAGCCTGTAAAAAAGCACTTGATACTGCTGAAGAGACCAAGCGCGTCTCAAAGATTATAAGTGATGTCGAACTGATCTTCTGATTATATCAAAAGGCCAGTTCGAAAGTATGTTGATTTCTTAGCTCTCTTGAGCTTCCGGTTCTGATGTTTCCTCAGCAGCTTCTTTACTCTTAGGTGCGTCCTCAAGAGTGGTTCCGTGCTTAATTACACTAACCTTGACTACTGACTGCACATCCTGATGAATTTTAACTTCAACTTCAAAATCCCCAAGAGTGCGAAGGGGGTTATCCAAAACAATTTTGCGACGGTCTAATTCTAAACCCATTTCAGCCAGGGCATCTCCGATATTGGTGGTAGTGACTGAGCCATAAAGCTTTTCATTTTCACCAACACGCACCGGGATGATCACATGAGCCTGGTTGAGCTTATCAGCAAGGCTCTGGGCTGCCTGACGGATTTTTTCCACCTGGGCTTCAAGCTTTTTCCTTTCCCTGTCAAAAACATTCTTATTTGCCTTGGTAGCAGGCATAGCCATGCCTTTGGGAATCAGGTAATTGCGCCCGTAACCAGGCTTAACATTTACCACATCTCCCAGACGTCCAAGGTTATCCACGTCTGATCTTAATATTACCTGCATAATGATGCTCCTAAACCGGCATATTCAAAATATCTGTTTGCTGATTAAATGCTGCCCGTCTTCACGGGCAACAGACACATTCATAGATCGCCATAGCGATCCTTCCCGGAAAACTTAGATGGTCCTCTTATGGACCTGACTGCTGTGAGTAGCTGTATAATACAGCAGAGCCATCTGTCTGGATTTTTTAATTTCTCCGGTCAGCTTACGCTGATGCTTGGCACATGTTCCGGTGATCCTGCGGGCAATAATCTTGCCCCGGTCTGTAATAAAATCCTTAAGTAATTCAACATTTTTGTAATTAATATCGATATCTTTATTGGCGCAGAAACGACAAAACTTTTTTCTGGGCGCAAATTTTCTAAATGCCATTTAATTCTCCTTTGACTCGGTCTTAGGTTCAAGCTTTACTGTAAGAAATTTGTAGATTCCGTCAGCGTTTCTGATATTACGCTCAAGCTCGGAAACCTTATCCGGAGCGAGAGAATATTCAAGACGGATGTAATGTCCCCTGGTAAGTTTGCGTACAGGGTAAGCAAGTTCCTTAATGCCCCAGTCATCATTTTTGTCAATCTGCCCGCCATCTCGCTGAATAATGCCGGCCAGCATGTCCATGACTTCTTTGCTTCCTTCAGACCCAAGTTCGGGGCTTAGTAGAAGAAGAGTCTCGTAATTCGCGTTCATTAAAAATCCTCCTTATGGTCGTTGGGCCCTCTTTCCATAGAGAGCAAGGTAAACGGACTTAATTATTTTGATATAAAAGCTATGTCAAGTCTAAATAAGTATCCAATTCCTTCATAAATTCAGGAAGCAGGCTTTCCCCGCGGACCTTCCTGACTATCTGACCTTTTTTGAAAATTATCCCGCAGTCACGTCCTCCTGCAAGCCCTATATCTGCTTCTCGTGCTTCTCCAGGACCATTTACCACGCAACCCATCACCGCCACTGTAAAAACCTTATCAATACTCTTGAGTTTTTCTTCCACTGCTACGGCCATTGATACAAGATCAATCTCTGTCCTGCCGCAGGTAGGGCAGGAAATAATCTCTGGACCGCGGTGCCTTAAACCAAGGGAACGCAAAATTTCCCAGGCCACAAGCATTTCATCTACAGGATCTCCTGTAAGTGAAACCCTGAGCGTATCTCCAAGTCCCTGGTAAAGCAGAATACCAAGGCCAACCCCGGATTTTACAGCACCGCGCATGGGGGTTCCTGCTTCAGTTATTCCAATATGCAAGGGATAATCACGTCTTTGGGATAAGAGTTCATAGGCAGCAATGGTTGATAGAACAGACGATGATTTAAGAGAAACTTTGATCAAATCAAAATTTCTCTGCTCAAGCATACTAATATGTTCCATGGCGCTTTCCACCATGGCTTCAGGTGTTGGGCCGCCATATTTTCTAAGTATCTTTTTATCCACGGAACCGCTGTTTACGCCAATGCGAATAGGTACAGACAGAGCTTTTGCTGCATCCACTACCCTGTTTACCTTTTTTTCATCACCAATATTACCCGGGTTCAGACGCAGGCCGTGGATCCCAGCTTCCATTGCCTTTAAGGCCAGACGATGATCAAAATGAATATCAGCTATGACCGGAACAGGTGAATCCCGCAAAATTGTATTAAGGCTAAGTGCAGCTTCATCATCCGGAATTGCCACCCGGACAATCTCGCAACCGGCATTGGTAAGCTCACCAATCTGTTCAAGTGTTTTTTCAGCATCCCGTGTATCTGTATTAGTCATACTCTGGACACGCACAGGATTATTACCGCCTATACCCACTGAGCCAACTTTTATCTCTCTGGTCTTTTTTCTGTTCATGGAATTTTTATTAGCACCAGCGCCGAATCCATTCAAGAAATAAATCTCAATCCCTGTTGATATTTACTTTACTAACAGATACTTTGTCAGAACAAATTAAGTTGTTGTAAAGTCAAAATAAAACTTATGGCAAAAATTTATAAACCATTCACCACACTGTGAGGATAAACCATGAAAATCGGAATCAGCACATGTCTTCTGGGCCAGCAAGTTCGCTATGACGGCGGTCACAAACATGATAGATACCTTACTGACATTCTTGGGAAATACGTTACATATGTTCCTGTTTGTCCGGAAACCGAGTCAGGCCTTCCTGTTCCAAGAGAGGCCATGCGCCTGGTTGGTGAAATTGAAAACCCAAAGCTTGTGACAATCAAGACCGGGATTGATCAAACCAAACGCCTGCAGGATTGGAGTTCAAGTAAGATCCATGACTTGAAAAACGAAAATCTTTGTGGATTCATTTTTAAATCTAAATCACCAAGCAGTGGAATGGAGCGGGTCAAGGTTTACAATGACAAAGGCCACCCTGTACCCAAAGGACGAGGAATTTTTGCAGGAATGTTCATGGACAGACTTCCCCTGATCCCGGTGGAGGAAGATGGCAGACTTAACGATGCCAAACTGCGGGAAAATTTCATTGCCAGAATATTTGTTTTTTCCAGGTGGCGGGAACTAATGGAAAAAGAATTAACTGTTGGAAGACTGGTGGACTTTCATACAAAGCATAAGCTTCTTATCATGTCCCATAATGAAAAGGCCTACCGGGAAATGGGACGCATGATTGCCCATGCTAAAGAGTATGATCTCAATGAGCTAACTGATGAATATGCAGACAAACTTATGGCTGCTCTGAAGCTTATTTCCACCACCAAAAAAAATGTCAATGTACTCCAGCACGTTATGGGATATTTCAAGAAACAACTTTCCAGTGACGAAAAACAGGAACTTCTGGAAATAATTAATAATTACTCCCAGTCACTGCTCCCGCTTATCGTCCCAGTCACACTCATTAACCACTATGTCCGCAAATATGATCAGGGATATTTAAAAGAGCAGGTTTATCTGAACCCTCATCCCATGGAGCTTAAGCTGAGAAACCATGTTTAACTGAACAGTCATTTCTTTTGAACATGCTGATTTTATTAAAAATATTAAGAAAAATACATGGTCGTAACAAAAAGGACCTTAGCTTCTGATTTTTTGTCTTAACGTTGAACGTTGAACCTTGAACTCCCAAAGTATAACTTGATTATGGGTCAACTCCAGGCTCAAACCAGGCTTTGACATCTTCGAGAAGTATACCTTTTCTGTGCGCCCTTTCAGGAATATATTCCGCAGTGGCCTTTGACCTGCAGGCATGTTGACCAATCTCAATTTCCCCGGTCCAGATAACTCTGTTTTCCCAGAAGATATTGCCTTCCATTTTATATATGTATCTGCCTGGATCTACAAGTTTACCTTTTGAGTCTTTGCAATCCCAGAAAACCTGATGATTGCCTGATGCAGGGGTTGCTCCGCTTACAGCATCCACATACTGTATCTGTTTGGAATCCCAACCCGATACTTCTCTCCACTCAGGAAGACTGAGGGGTCTTTGCTCATAACCACCCCGGGCTGTGTATCTGGTGGCAAAAACAGAGGCAACATAGTTTCCATCCATATCTTCAATCCATATGGCAAATTGATTGCTGGCCATTCGTGGCTGGACATGCATGAAATAGCTGATGACAACTTCACAGGCAGAGC
>JBHEPK010000077.1:6563-9200 GCA_046260325.1 Desulfonatronovibrio sp. | reverse complement strand
TTCCAAGGTGTTTACAGGTGTTTTTAATATCTTTTTAATATTGACAAAATAAATTTTATTGCGTAATTTATGGGATGATTCATAATGAGCGGGCATAGCTCAGCTGGTAGAGTACAAGCTTCCCAAGCTTGGTGTCGCGGGTTCGATCCCCGTCACCCGCTCCACTCCAAGCTTAACTGTTGTTTACTGGGGTGGACCTTTGGGTCCACTTTTTTTTTGAATAACCAAAACAATCCATGTGCCAGATTAATTATTAACCATGTCAAAGCAGGATACAAAAAACACAGTTTCTGAAATTGTTCAGACAAATTGCCAAATCATGGGGCTTGAACTCTGGGGAATAGAATATTTTCCCGGGCCTGGAGGTAAAAAAGGTATTGTCAGGATATATATCGATTCAGAACAGGGCGTGAATATTGATCAATGCGCTGAACTCAGCAGGCAACTGAGCGTTGTGTTCGACGTAGAAGATATTATTCCAGGCTCTTATTCCCTTGAGGTTTCTTCTCCAGGGTTAGACAGACTTTTTTTTCGTCTGGATCAATTAGTTAAATATATCGGACAGAAATTAAAAATTTCTCTCAAAAAACCCCTTGATGGACGAAAAAAATTCACTGGCATTTTATCCAGCGTTCAGCAGGAAACAGTCGTTATTGAACATGACTCCCAACAGTTGGAATTTGACTGGAATCAGATTGATAAGGCAAGACTGGTGGGATAATAATTTAAATTCTACCAGAATTTCTTCTTTGGCCATTATTGGTGGAAATAATTTTATGGAGGAAGGCTATGAGCCTGGAATTAAAAAAAGTAATTGACCAGATCAGCAAGGATAAAGGTATCGACAGAGATATGCTTGTTGATACCCTTGAAGAAGCAGTTCGAACTTCAGTAAATAAAAAATTCGGAAATATGCTCGATATTGAAGTCAATTTCAATGAAGATACCGGTGAAATCGATGTTTACCAGTATAAAATTGTAGTTGATGAGATAGATGACCCAGAAAACGAAATACTGTTAGAAGATGCCCTTGAACATGACCCCAATGTTCAGCTTGAAGATGAAATTGGTTTCGCTCTTAATGTTAAAGATCTTGGCCGTATCGCTGCTCAGTCAGCTAAGCAGGTTCTTATTCAAAAAATGCGTGATGCTGAGCAGGAAATCATTTATGAAGAATATAAAGACCGGATGGGTGAAATAACCAGTGGCATTATCCAGCGCCGTGACAGATCCGGGTGGATAATAAATCTCGGAAGGACTGAAGCTGTTCTGCCCAGAGCTGAGCAAATCCCCAAAGAAAGATTTCACCGTGGAGACAGGGTTGAAGCCTATATAATTGATGTACGCAAAGAAAGTCGAAATCCTCAGATAGTAGTCTCCAGATCTCATCCTGAATATATGGTTTCACTGTTTAAAAGAGAGGTCCCTGAGGTATCCGATGGAACCATAAAGGTCATGAACGTATCCAGAGATCCGGGGAAACGAGCAAAAGTAGCTGTTTTGTCCAAAGACTCTGATGTCGATCCAGTGGGAGCATGTGTTGGAGTCAAGGGTTCCCGAATCCAGAATATTGTTCAAGAGTTAAAGGGTGAAAGAATAGATATTGTTGTCTGGAAGCCAGACATTGCAACATACGCAGCCAATGCCCTTTCTCCTGCCAGAATATCAAAAATTACAGTTGATGAAGATGAAAAGGTCCTGGAAGTTGTTGTGCCTGACGATCAGCTTACTCCTGCTATTGGTAAAAAAGGCCAGAACGTCAAGCTTGCCTCGACTCTTCTCGGCTGGAAAATAGATGTATATACAGAAACAAGATACAGCCAGTTAAACGAACACCAGCAGGTAATGGAACAACTGGCCAGTGCAGCTGAAATAAGCATAGGCGACTTCAACAAACAGGGTTTTGAAAGCTTAGATCAGCTTATGACGGCTTCTGATGAAGAATTAACTGAAAAACTTGATCTTACAGAAAAAAGCCTGGCCAACCTTAAAAGTGCTATCAACTTTCTTGCTCCAAAAATTCAGGAACAGAAAGGCGTGACTGAAGATACTCCAACTTCAGAAAAAAATACCCAGGATCTTCCTGTGCATAAAAAACAAGATTCTGCAGAAGATATAGAAGAAATACAGGATCACTTAATAGAGCAAGATGAACCATCCCGGGATGTTCAAGAAAATGAATCCGAAAACATAAAGGATTCTTCAAACCAAACCAACACTGCTGAAGATGATCAGGACTTGCTCAATCAGGATAAATCAGAAAAATAACGGATAGTGCAATTGGATCAGAAAAACAGACATTTACCCATGAGAACATGTGTAATATGTCGCACAAAAAATCCAAAGAATATGCTTTTAAGATATATTTGTCCCGGCAATCAGCAGAAAGAACTGATCCTTGATCCAAAGGGAACAGCTCCAGGTCGGGGTTTTTATACCTGCAATAAAGATGAATGTGTGAAAAAAATTGGAAGATTCAGGGGATGGATCCATAAGTGCAAGGGGGGAATTAATAATGTCAGATAAAATAAGAGTGAGGGAACTTTCCCAGGAACTGGGTATTTCCAACAAAGAGCTGATCCAGCTTTTAAGAGAGCTGGGAATCACAGTTAAAAGCCATATGAGCAGTCTCGAACA
>JBHEPK010000077.1:273-6553 GCA_046260325.1 Desulfonatronovibrio sp. | reverse complement strand
GATCAGGTTGATCTGGTTCGAGATAAACAGAACCAGCTATCCCAGGAAAAAGTAACACAAAAAGTTGCCAAAACGGGTGTAATTGTTCGCAGAAGAAAAAGAGTCAAAAAAGAAATGACTCCTGAAGCAGATAAAGTTGAGGCTCAGGAAAAGCCGCCTCGTGATGAAGAAGAGAAAAAAGTTGAAATTTCAAATATAGAAGAGCAAGTTTCAAAAGATATTCCTTCTCCCCAAGAACCACAGGAAACCGAAGCAATACCCCCTGCTGAAGAACCCCCTTTACTGAGTGAAACCCAGTTAGACGAAACCAGGAAAACTTCTCAGGCTGAAGAAGAAGTCAAAGTCAGCTCAACTGAACAAAAAACACCCTCACCTGCCAAAAAAGAAAAGAAAACAGCCAAAAAACCTGCCAAGGCCCCTGCTGAGTCCAAAGTGAGAATTATTTCCAAACCAGATCCTTTGCCGGAACCGGAAAAATCAGAAGTCATTAAGCCTATACCTGATGAGCCTGAATCTAAGACATCCCCAACCCAAACAGCTGAAAAACCTGCTGATTCAGATGATTCCAAAGAAGGCAAGAAAAAGCGCAGAAAGAAAAAGGACAAAAAAGATAAAAGAGTAGTAGAGTTTAATGAACTTTATCAGGACAAACAGGATACCAAAAAAGCCACTATTAATTTTAAAAAGCAGAAAACGTCAAACGTAGCTGATAAAACAGGCGGTAAAGTTAAGCTTCTCAAAGATAAAAAGGCCAAGCTTGACGAAAAAGCCGCCAACACCCAGCCTCAACAGGTTAAAACCGTCAAAAAGAAGATACGTATTGATGAGGCTATCCGCGTGGCAGACCTGGCCAGACAAATGGGCATCAAAGCCCAGGATCTCATTAAAACCCTGCTGGGCTTGGGAATCATGGCCACGATCAACCAGTCCATTGATCTTGATACAGCAGCAATTATTGCTGCCGAGTACGGATATGAAGTTGAAAAAACCGGCTTCTCTGAAGACCAGTTCATAATGCCAAAAGAAGAAGACAGTCCAGCTGATCTCAAACCCAGGTCACCAGTTGTCACCATCATGGGACATGTTGACCACGGCAAAACATCACTTCTGGACTCCATACGCAAATCTAAAATTGCATCCGGCGAGGCTGGAGGAATAACTCAACACATCGGTGCCTACGATGTAAAGACCGCAAAGGGTGATGTAGTCTTTCTTGATACTCCCGGCCACGAAGCCTTTACAGCCATGAGGGCCAGAGGAGCACAGGTTACAGATATTGTTATCCTGGTTGTTGCTGCTGACGATGGAGTCATGGATCAGACCCGGGAAGCTGTAAACCATTCCAAAGCTGCAGGAGTCCCCATAGTTGTAGCTGTCAACAAAATTGATAAAGAAGGTGCCAACCCTGAAAGAGTAATGCGGGAGCTGGCAGAATTAGGTCTTGTACCAGAAGACTGGGGTGGAGACACAATATTTTCTCAGGTCTCTGCTAAAGAAGAAAAAGGAATTGATGAACTTCTTGAGTTGGTCATTCTCCAGTCTGAAGTGCTGGAACTCAAGGCCAATCCCGATAAAAAGGCATCTGGCCATATAGTTGAAGCCAGGTTAGACAAAGGACGCGGAGCCATTGGAACTTTACTGGTTCAAAATGGAACCTTGAGACAGGGAGATGCTTTTGTCTGTGGCTTATATCACGGAAAAGTCAGAGCCATGTTCAATGACCAGGGGCAAAAAATTGATCTGGCTGGTCCTGCCACTCCTATTGAAGTTCAGGGCTTTGAAGGGGTTCCTGAAGCTGGAGACGAACTTGTAGTTGTCAAAGATGAAAAAGTTGCCAGAAAGATTTCTGAGACCAGACAAACCAAACAAAGAGAAAAAGAACTTGCCAAGGAATCAAAAATTACCCTGGAAAGTTTTCTCGCAGCCAAGGCAGACGGAGAGGTCCTTAACCTTAATCTGGTGCTTAAGGCAGATGTGCAGGGATCATTGGAAGCAATTGCAGAAGCCTTGAACAAGCAGTCAACAGATGCCGTCAAGATCAATATTATCCATGCTGGAGCAGGAGCTATCTCAGAATCGGATATTCTTCTGGCTTCGGCTTCAACAGCCATCATTATTGGATTTAATGTCAGACCCACCGCCAGAGTCAAGGAAGTGGCAGAACGGGAGAACGTTGAAATCAGATTTTATGAAATCATCTACAACCTGGTCAACGATATCAAAGATGCCATGACCGGCATGCTTGCTCCTATTATTAGAGAGCAGTACCTCGGCCAGGCTGAAGTTATCCAGACTTTCAGTGTACCCAAGGTGGGAACAGTTGCAGGCTGCATGGTCTCTGATGGCAAGTTGACCAGAAATGCAGGAGTAAGGTTGTTGCGAGACGGAGTAGTAATATTTACCGGCAAGCTCAATTCTCTCAAGAGATTCAAAGATGACGTCAAAGAAGTAACCAAGGGTTATGAATGTGGCGCTGGTCTTGAAAAATATAATGACATTAAAATCGGGGATATAATAGAAGCCTTTAAAGAAGTAGAAGAAAAGGCAACATTATAATCCTGTTTGAAATACACTTTTACTAATGCAAATTGGTACATTACACTTAATCTTCCGGCTGCACGGAGTAACCTCTCTGAAAGCCAAAAGAAAAATCAGCAACAGCCTAAAACAAAAGCTGAAAAACAAGTTCAATCTTGCTGTTGCTGAAGTTGGTCATGAGGACAGCCTGGATAATTTAGAATTAGCCATGGTCACCCTTGCCAATCAAAAGATCCGGGTGGAAGAGATATTAAATAAGGCTCTGGCCATGCTTGAGGCCATCAGTTCTGAAGAGATGGTGGATGTAAAAATGGAGATTTTTGGAGCCTGATATGCGCAGATCAACTACAAGAAGATCGTCCAAAATGGCCGATGAAATAATGAGGGAACTGGGCAGAATTATTGTCCAGGAGATACAGGACCCAAGACTGGAGCTTTTGACCATTACTGGTGTCCGAATGAACAAAGACCTGAGTATAGCCGAAATATTGCATACTCATTATCAGGGGAATTCAGAAGATCTTGAATCTGCTTTAAAAAAAGCAAAAGGTTTCATGCGAAGCACCTTAGGTAAAAATCTGAAGCTGCGTTATGTTCCTGATCTCAGGTTTACCTGGGACTCCTTTATTGAAGAAATGGTGTATGATGAAAAATCTGAATAAAATATCACAGGTCATTAACGAAAACGATTCATTCCTTATTGCCTCTCATTATAATCCAGACGGAGATGCAGTAGGTTCAATGCTGGCTATGGGCTATTTGCTTAAATCTTTGGGTAAAAGAATATCTTTTTTTAATGAAAGTTCCCTTCCTGATAAATTCAGCTGGCTTGAATGGCCGGAACCCTTAAGCAGTGAATACATACCTGGAAATCAATCCTGGATTATTGTTCTTGACTGCGGTGATTTTGAAAGATCAGGTTCAATTTTGCCACAAATGGCTGTTGAGCCCATAATCAACATTGATCATCATATCGGGAATCCGGAGTTCGGTAGCATAAACTGGGTTAACACCGGTTCTTCCTCTGTCGGGGAAATGATTGCTGAGCTGGCTGATCATCTTGAGGTAGAACTTTCAGGTCCTATGGCCCAGGGAATTTATCTTTCTCTGGTTTCTGATACTGGTTTTTTCAGCTTTGGAAACACAAGTGCCCATTCCCTGGAACTTGCTGCGAGACTTGTACAAAACGGTATAAATCCTGGAAAAATAAATCCCATGATTCTTAACCAGTGGACAGTAGGCAGGCTGCGTCTTCATGGAATGGCCATGGACAAGGCCACTTTTCATTTTGGTGGAAAAGTGGGAATAATATCAGTTACAAGGGAAATGCTCAATCAAACCAGGACCACTGCTGATGACTGTGAAGGGCTTGTATCTGCTGTACGCAACGTCAAAGGCGTTAAAGTTGCCGTTTCCATAAGAGAAGATGAACCCGGAAAAATCAAATTCAGCCTGCGTTCTTCAGAGGATGTCAATGTCCAGCTTATGGCCAGTGACCTTGGTGGAGGCGGACATAAAAATGCTTCTGGAGGAATTCTTGAAGGCACTATGGAGCAGGCACACGAAAAATTAATGGAAGTAATTTCCAGGCATCTTGCATGACAGACGGAATCCTGATTCTTAACAAGCCCCAAGGCCCCACATCTGCACAATGCCTTAATAGACTCAAAAAAAAGTTCAAGATAAAAAAAATAGGACATGCCGGGACATTGGATCCCATGGCAACCGGAGTTCTACTTATCTTAACAGGCCAGGCCACTAAGCTGGCAGACTATATAATGGATGGTCGAAAAACCTACAAAGGCACGTTAAGGCTTGGGCTGGAAACTGAGACATATGATATTGAAGGCAATGACCGCAAAGAATTTGATTACTCAGGCATAATTAATGATGATGTGGCTTTGGCCATTAAAGAGTGGGAGCAGCTTACATCTCAGGAAGTTCCGCCAGTATCAGCGGCAAAACATAAAGGCAAACCACTTTATGCCCTTCAAAGGGCTGGACAAAAGGTCCCTGTCAAGATTAAAGATATAAATGTTTTCAGTGCGGATGTCCTTGAAATAGACATCCCTCTGGCAAGTTTCCGGATATCCTGTTCTACTGGCACCTATGTACGTTCCCTGGCCCACAGCCTGGGGAGACGGCTAAGGTGCGGCGCAGTTTTAACAGAACTTATCCGTGAACAAAGCCATCCTTTCAACCTGAACCAGGCAGTTGACCTGGATAAACTGTTAGAATCAGATAATTTGCAGGATTACATTCTGCCAATTACTGATGCCCTGGCTCATTGGCCAAAACTCGTGCTCAACAGCATGAACAGCAGTTTAGTTCGAAATGGCAGGCCTCTTGATGCAGATCTGTTTCCTGGAGAAAGCTTCCAGGAAAACGACATGGCCCTCATGGTATCATCAGAGGGATCACCAGAGGCGCTGTCCATTCTGGAGCAGGACAAGGATGGAAAGTTTGTGTGGGCCGTTAAACGCGGATTATGGACAAGTTAAAAAGACAATCAACCAAGGAGGATATCGCTGTGGTTATGAATCCCGAAGAAAAGGCAAAGGTTATTGAAGATTACAAAAAACATGACAACGACACCGGATCTCCTGAAGTTCAGGTAGCCCTGCTTACCGAAAGGATAAAGTATCTTACTGAACACTTTAAGTCCCATAAAAAGGATTTTCATTCAAGAACTGGTTTGCTCAAGCTTGTTGGTAAAAGAAGAAATCTGCTTGATTATCTCAAGAAAAAAGACATCGAGAGATATCGCGCGATTATCAGCAGGCTGGGTCTTAGAAAGTAGAGTCTGTTTCGGGCGCGAAGATCATTATTATGGTTTCGCGCCCTTTCCCAGCCTTTTATTTTCCGCGTAACGATTTCTGGATACTCCTCCACCTTTCGGACCACGTTTTTACGTCAGTCATAAATTATCAGTTAAAGGATTACAAAAAATGGAAAACAAATTTAATACCAATTCAACCAGCGCTTCTGCTGGAGACCAAAAAATCACATTTGAAACCGGCAAGCTGGCCAATCAGGCTGATGGCGCCGTAGTCGTCCGAGGCGGAGACACGGTTGTTCTGGTAACAGCTGTTACCCAGACCATGCAGCACGACCCGGGATATTTTCCCTTAGTGGTCAACTACCAGGAAATGTCTTATGCCTCCGGAAGAATACCCGGAAGCTATTTCAAAAGGGAAATTGGCCGGCCCAGTGACAGAGAAACACTTGTTTCCAGGCTCATTGACCGCCCCATCAGGCCTCTTTTCCCCAAAACCTTTAAGGATGAAGTTCAGGTTATAGCCACTGTACTCTCAGCCGATCCCCAGAATGATCCGGATGTTCTGGCCATAAGCGGTGCTTCAGCAGCCCTGCATATCTCCAGAATTCCCTTCTCCGGACCCATTGCCGGAGCCAGAATCGGATATATCGATGAAGAATTCGTACTTAACCCAAGCCATAAACTCCTTGAACAAAGCGATCTCAACCTGATAGTTGCGGCTACCAGGGATGGGGTGGTTATGGTGGAAGGATTCACCGAATTTCTGCCTGAGAAACTGATTGCCGATGCCATTAACTGGGGTCAGCAGCAGATCATTCCCCTCATTGACGCACAACACGAACTGCGTTCAATCTGCGGAATAGATAAAATCAATATCCCGGCTGAACCTGAAAAAAATCCAGAACTGGAAAGAATGGTTTCCGAGCTGGTTGCAGCAGATTTGTCCAGGGCCCTTTTTATACC
>JBHEPK010000077.1:0-263 GCA_046260325.1 Desulfonatronovibrio sp. | reverse complement strand
CTGCAAAATTCAAAGAAGCCATAGTTGAACAGCTCGGAGAAGATTCTGAAAAGCTTCCAAGAGCCAAGCAATTATACGAAGAACTGGAAAAAAAGATTGTCCGGGAAAAAATACTGGAAAGTAAAACCCGTATTGATGGCCGGGATCTGACAACTGTCAGGCCTTTAACCATGGAAGTGGGACTTCTGCCCAGGACTCACGGTTCAGCAGTATTTGCCCGGGGCGAAACTAAATCACTGTGCGTGACCACTCTGGGAAGCAGC
>JBHEPK010000076.1:4656-9358 GCA_046260325.1 Desulfonatronovibrio sp. | reverse complement strand
ATTGTGATAAATGCGGTCCTGTCCCTGTCCCGGAAAAAGATCTCCCAATTTTGCTTCCTGAAGATGCTGCAATGCCGGAAGATGGAAAATCACCTCTGCCTAATTTAGAAAGTTTTTTAAAAGCCGACTGCCCCTCATGCGGAGCCCAGGGTAGACGTGAGACTGACACCATGGACACCTTTGTGGAATCGTCCTGGTATTTTGCCAGATACACTGACGCCAGAAATGAAGAATTTCCCTTTAACAAAGAAGCTGCAAAATACTGGCTGCCTGTGGATCAGTATATCGGGGGCATAGAGCACGCAATACTGCATCTTTTATACTCCCGTTTTTTTGTCAAAGCACTGCGTGACCTTGGTTTACTTGAGATTGACGAGCCCTTTTCAAATCTACTGACTCAGGGGATGGTCCTTAAAGATGGGGCCAAAATGTCCAAATCCAAGGGAAATGTTGTTGATCCAGACCAGATGATTAAAAAATTCGGCGCGGACACTGTTCGTCTTTTCTGCCTTTTTGCATCGCCCCCGGAAAAGGATCTGGAATGGAGTGACTCAGCAATCGAGGGTTCATATCGCTTTTTAAATCGTCTCTGGCGACTAATCATGGAACTTTTGCCTGAATTAAAACCAACAGGGCCATGCGCGCCCATGGATCATTCAAGCCTGACTGAAGCTGAAAAAAAACTCAGGACCAAAGAGCACGAAATAATAAGCAGAATCACCAGAGATATGGTTGAAAAATTTCAGTTTAATACAGCTATTGCAGGAGCCATGGAACTGGTCAATACCATTAACCAGGCCCGGGAAGAACTTGGCAGTTCCTCCCAGAGACAGGAAGTCCTGTCATCGGCAATATCTTCGGTTCTGACTGTTCTGGCTCCCATAACTCCACATATCTGTGAAGAACTCTGGGAAAAATCAGGCTACAAGCAGCCCCTTGCCCAGAGCCCATGGCCCGAACATGATCCCCAGGCTCTGGTAAAAGATGAACTGCTCGTGGTTATTCAGGTCAATGGTAAACTGCGATCCAAACTCCAGGTTTCAGCCGATATTTCCAAAGAACAGCTTCAGCAGATGGCCTTAGATGATGAAAAAACAAAGAAACATATCCAGGACAAGGAAATTGTAAAAATCATTGTCATTCCTGAAAAATTAGTAAACATTGTTGTGAAAAACTGATGAAAAAATACATCATTCCATTTTTGTTTATAGCATGTACCTTTCTTGCCTCCTGTGGATACAATTTCGCAGGGTCATCTCCCATAAACATGCCTGAAGATAAACGCCATCTTTTTATCAGCCAGCTTATTAATCCTACCCAGGAGGCCTGGCTTGAACCATACCTGAGGTCCAACCTCCGGGATGAGTTCACCCGGCGCGGACAGGTAAACTGGGTAAGTCTGGACCAGGCAGAAGCTTTGATGCAAATTGAGGTGATTCAGTTCAGGACATCCGATTCCCAGACAGGGGCAAAGGACAGAACTGTCAGGTCTACAGTCACTTTAAACATGGATGTAAAAATTGTTTCTGCCAGCACAGGTGAAGTAATATGGTCTTCAGGTTCTGTTACGGGCAGCAGTTCCTTTTTTCTGCAGAATGAAGACAGATCAATGCCTGGTGCTTATGGACCTGGACACAGAAAGGCTGCTCAGGAAGCAGCAGACCAGGCCATTACCAGAACTGCTGACCGGTTGGGAGATGCCTTCTAATATTTTGTCTGCGTTAGTTTAACAGGGTGTTGGAAAAGTCATTATTAGACAGGCTGTTCAAAAATTCCAAGCGACCGGAATCAATTTCTTTTTCTTACTTTTTAACGTTGAACTCAACTTGCAGCGACGCAGCAATTGGGAGATTTTCAATAACCTGTTAAAATATATACGGAGCACAGCATGTCCAGACCTGGTTTCTACTTCTGCTTCTGTCCGGATCCCGAGCTTATCAAGAGACAGATCAGCAGAATAATTGAGGGAACAGATCAAAAAGACTGGACAAGGCAAACCATATGGCTTGACGAGCCTTCCCAGCACACTAAGATCTGGGATGCTCTCAACCTCCCACCCATGGCCGGTCCTCCCAGGGCTGTATTACTTCGCAAATGCGAAAGTGCCCAGGCTCAATTCTGGAAAGATATCTCTCCCTGCCTCAGGGGATTTAAATCCGCAATCTGGCCGTTCTTCTGCTTTGAATCAGCCTGGGATAGAGGTAAACCAAAAATTCCTGCAACTGTCTCCAAAAGAAAATTTTTCAAATTTGCCCGGGAAAAAGGCTGGATATGGGAATTTCCAGGGCTGACCAGAGAAAACATCTCCAGATACATCAACCAGAAATTATCCGAACTGAAAGTACATGCGGACCCTGATGTTAAATCTGCCTTAAGTACTATGCTTCCCTTAAGCAGTCAGGCCATTGACATGGAGATGGAAAAATTGAGTCTGCTCTGTTTGCCTGACAAAAAGATTACCGGGGAACATCTGCAGGTTATTTCTTCCCACTTGGATATGGATATATTTTCTTTTCTTATGCAAATACAAAAGGGAACCGATCTGACTCCTGCCTGGAGGAAAATATTTAATGAACAACTCAAGGGCGAAGGATTACTCTTTCCCTTCATGGGCCTTCTCTTGCGTGAAGCCAGGATATTGTGGTTACTGGCCACAGGACAGGAACAAAGTGTTAACCTTTATCCTAAGCAGAAACAGTCTAAAAAGGTCCTGGCCCAGAAAATTGGCGTCATTAAGATATCTGCTCTATGGGAAATGATTATCGACGCCGAGACAGGAGTAAAATCAGGCAGAATAAGCCCGGAACAAGCCATGGAACTTTTGACTGCCGCTCTGTTTAAAATCTTTTCTCCCTCAAATGCGCAATTTTAGAATCATGAAAAATGAGCAGCCCCATTATATCGGCCACAGGAAAAGACTTAAACAGAGGATTGACAATGATCCATCTCAATTGCACGATTATGAACTGCTGGAAGTCATTCTGGGATACGCACTTCCCAGAAAAGATACAAAACCCTTAGCTAAAAGATTACTCGAAAAGTATAAGACTTTTAAGGGCATCCTTGGAGCCAGCCCCCAGGACCTTGAAAAAATTCAGGGAGTAGGTCCGGGAATTGTTACCTTCTTTAAGACTTGGTCAGAATTCTGGGCCAGAACCGAACAGTCGGATATCGCGCCCAAATCAATGCTCAATTCTCCAGAAAAAGTGGTAACATTGGCGAGATCCAGGCTTATCTTCAAGAACATCGAAGAGTTCTGGATAATCCTTGTGGATAATAAAAACAGACTTGTTGCCTTTGAAAAAATGAGTAAAGGTACTGTTGATCAGGCTCCGGTTTTCCCCAGGGAAATTATCACCAGAACCCTGGAACTTCGGGCAAGCGGCATTATTCTTGTTCACAATCATCCTGGAGGAGATCCTGACCCTTCCCTGCAGGATCGTGAGCTGACAACCAAAATCAAGCGTATTGCCGTGGATATGGGAATACGTATTCTTGACCATATAATTATTGCCGATGAGAGACATTTCAGCTTTCAGGAGCATGGATACTTATAACAGCATGTTAAAAAAAGTCATTATCAGTTAGTCTGTTTAAAAATTCCAAGTGCAAGGAGCAAAAAAAATTCAAGGTCGCGGCGTATTTAGACATACGTAAGAGTTTGAGCTTTTTGCAGCGACGCTGCAATTGGGAGATTTTCAACAGACTGATAAGCAAGGAGGTTCAAATGAAGTCGATGCAATGCGTAATAAGTGGAAAAGTTCAAGGTGTATATTTCAGGGCATGGACCAAGGAACAGGCCGACAGCCTTGAAGTTAAGGGCTGGGTAAGAAACATCAGTGAAGGACGGGTTGAAGTTCTGGCCCAGGGTACAGATGAAAAACTGGCTGAATTTAAAAAACGCCTTATACAAGGTTCTTCCATGAGTGAAGTCAAAAATATTGAATGTGAAGATATGGATTACGATAAAGATTATTCCATTTTTGAAATTCGATAAAAATTGACTGTATCCAGATCAGACAGAAAGGGGGGCATACTTCTTTCAATTTATTGATGTTTTATCGGCCTGATAAATTTGTTGACTATCACTGGACAGGACTTAATATTACTGACTGATACACAGTTTTATCACATTGACTGCGGGCTCTGGATAATATCCAGAGCCCGCAGTCATATTTATCAGCCTGAACATCAAACAATGTGTTGAAAAAGACCTTATCAGTCAGGCTGTTCAGGACATTAAATTACCAGGAGTACCCAATGAGTGAAGATATTAAAAAAACAGCTCCCCAAGATGATGAACAAAAAAAACAACCAGAAAATATCAGTTCTAAGGACACCGGCGAAAGTGAACTTGATATACCTTCAACCCTCCCCCTTCTGCCGGTTAGAGACATTGTAGTATTCAACTACATGATCCTGCCTCTTTTTGTTGGCAGAGATAAAAGTGTCCAGGCTATTGACTCGGCCCTTAATAAAAACAGATATATGCTCATCAGTGCCCAGAAAGATGAGCAGGTGGAAAATCCAGGTCCTGATGATGTTTACAAAGTGGGAACCGTAGGACTTATTATGCGCATGCTCAAGATGCCTGACGGCAGACTCAAGGTTCTGGTTCAAGGCATTGGTAAGGCAAAAATTAAAAAATTTGTCCAGAATGAGCCCTTTGATGTTGTTGAAGTTGAAATGCTCAAGGACAGAG
>JBHEPK010000076.1:2633-4646 GCA_046260325.1 Desulfonatronovibrio sp. | reverse complement strand
CCCACATCAGAATCTGAGGCCCTTTTAAGGGCGTCCAGGGAACAGAGTGAAAAAATACTTGGTCTTCGCGGCATTGATGCTGCTGAAATCATGGCCGTACTCAATTCAGTAGATGATCCTGGAAGATTGGCCGACCTTGTGGCATCCAATCTGCGCATGAAACCGGCCGAAGCCCAGAAAATACTTGAATGTGATGATCCCCTTCTCCGTCTGAAAATGGTTAACGAGCAGCTCATTAAAGAGGTTGAAGTTGCTTCAATGCAGGCCAAAATTCAGAATATGGCCAAAGAAGGCATGGATAAGGCCCAACGTGAATATTTTCTGCGCGAACAGCTCAAGGCCATCCGCAAAGAACTTGGAGATGTAACAGAAAGCGGTGATGACCTTGAACAGCTGAAAACATCCCTAAAAAAAGCCGGAATTCCTGCCAAGGTCATGAAAGAAGCTAAAAAACAGCTTCAAAGGCTGGAAAACATGCATCCTGATTCTGCTGAATCCACTGTAATCAGGACATACTTGGAATGGCTGATTGATATACCATGGAAAAAGAAGACCAGAGATCAGCTTGAAATTAAAAAGGCCGAAAAGATACTCAATGAAGATCACTATGACCTGGAAAAGGTTAAGGAAAGAATATTAGAATACTTAAGCGTAAGAAAACTTAACCCCGAAATGAAAGGGCCTATTCTCTGCTTTGTTGGTCCTCCAGGCGTGGGTAAAACATCCCTTGGCCAGTCCATTGCCCGCTCACTGAATCGTAAGTTTGTGCGCATGTCCCTTGGAGGCATGAGAGATGAGGCTGAAATCAGAGGACACAGGAGAACCTATATCGGTTCAATGCCCGGTAGAATCATTCAGGGGATGAAGGAAGCAGGTTCAGTGAATCCTGTATTCATGTTAGATGAGATAGATAAGGTGGGAACTGACTTCAGAGGTGATCCTTCATCAGCCCTGTTGGAAGTTCTTGATCCTGAACAAAACCATTCATTTACAGATCATTATCTGAATGTACCTTATGACCTTTCCAAGGCAATGTTCGTCTGTACCGCCAACATTCTGGACACCATCCCCTCTGCCCTTCTGGACAGAATGGAGGTCATCCGGATACCTGGCTACACACTTCAGGAAAAGATTAAAATTGCCAAAAAGTATCTTTTGCCCAGGCAGATATCTGATAATGGGCTGGACAAGCACAAGGTTCAATTAAGCGACGCCGTCCTTAAAGAAATTATCCAGAACTATACCCGGGAGGCAGGACTGCGCAATTTGGAACGGGAAATCGGTTCTGTATGCAGAAAAATTGCCCGCCAGGTGGCAGAAGGGGGGAAAGGCCCTTACAAGATCACCAAACAGAGTATCGGCAAAATGCTTGGAATTCCCAAGTTCCAAAAAGAAGACAGGGATAAGGAACTCCCGGCTGGAGTAGCTACAGGGCTTGCATGGACACCTTATGGGGGTGAAATACTTCATGTTGAAGTGAGTCTTATGCCTGGCAAAGGCAAACTTATCCTGACGGGTCAGATGGGCGATGTAATGAAAGAAAGCGCCCAGGCAGCCTTAAGTTATGCCAAAAGCAGATCTCTACAGCTTGGAATTGATGAAGAGCTTCTGGATAAGAGGGATATTCACATCCATGTTCCTGCAGGGGCAACGCCCAAGGACGGACCGTCAGCAGGTGTAACCATGGTTTCCGCCCTTGTTTCTGCATTGACTAATAAACCATTGCCCAATGATTTGAGTATGACCGGGGAAATAACTCTCAGGGGGAGAATTCTTCCTGTTGGCGGAATCAAGGAAAAAATACTGGCCGCAGTGGGTTCAGAAGTCAAAACAGTAATCATACCGGATTCCAACAAAAGAGACTTTGAAGACATCCCGGCAGAACTGAGAAAAAATATTGAAGTCCAGTATGTGGGCAATATTGATGAAGTCTGGCCGGTTCTTGGTGTGAAAATTAAAAAAACTCCCAGCTCATAAAAACATGAGAGGGACCGTTTGTTGCGGTCCCTCTTT
>JBHEPK010000076.1:366-2623 GCA_046260325.1 Desulfonatronovibrio sp. | reverse complement strand
TTTTTGAACAGCCTGTCTAATAGTAACTTTTTCAACACGCTGTCACCCCATAATCTGCCTCAGCTTGGTAACCATGAACTTATCTGGAGCTACACCCTTAAATATGCTCTGAACAACAAATACAGGACTTAAATAGTCAGTTTCCCAGGACAGAATAAGCTGCAGCCGGTTTTTATCCCATAAGTACTCAGCTATGAGAGGACGCAGGTCTTTGCTTACAAGCCTCTTCTTTCCCTGCTTTTCAACAATATACTCCTTACTTGCCATAAACTTTTCCCATATTGTCTTCAGATTTTCCAGCTCATCCTGTCTGACATTAAAATCAATGACAAATTCTTCTGAGCTTGCCTGAACCTGCTTGCGGCCAAGACTCAGGCTTTCCGTCTTAAAGACTCTAAGACCTGAAGGAAGGTTACGGTTCAGCCCATTTACCATTTCATCAAAAGCCATGGACTCCCTGACATAGACATTAAACCATTCAGCCCTGCTCGACACCCCCACAGGCAATGCCTGTCCAAAGGAGATAACCGGAGTTGGCCTGAATCCCTTAGAAAATGTCAAAGGCCAGGAACTTCTGCGCATGGCCCTTTCAAAAATGGACTGAAGCTCTAATTGACTCAGGTATATGCTTAGTCCTGTTTTTTCATACCAGACCCGGTAGTGATGATTTTTGGAGGTAAGATCACTTTGATTCAGTTCCTCTTGACAAGTGGTGTCCTCCTGATCCCTGTGGTCCTGGTTAAGGATATTATCAATTTTTCTATTTCTGGAATCTAAAAGCCTGGATGCGGAGCCCTTTTTATCGCAGATACCGCACCTGCGGCAAGTTTCGTATCTGCAGTCTGCAGTTATCTTTCCCTCCAAGGACCTTTTCCTTTCAGTAAGAAGATATTTTTTGCTTACACCGCAATCAAGATGATCCCATGGCAATATCTCTATTTCCTGTCTAAACCGCAGGTATTGATTAACCCCCAATCCAGATTCATCAAGAATATCCATCCAGGGCTCAACCTTAAAATGATCTGTCCAGCTGGTAAATATCTGATCTCTGTAAAAGGCTTTCTCTATTACAGAAGCAAGTTCGCGCCCCCCCCTGGAAAAAATACCTTCGAGAAGACTCATTTCCGGATCATGCCACTTAAGATTAAGTTTTTTATGCCTTCTGAATAGATTTCTTAGATATCCGATTTTTTCTCTGATCTCTTCTATTCCGGCCTGCTTTTCCCATTGAAAAGGGGTGTGGGACTTGGGTACAAAAGGGGAAATAGAAGCAGTAATCTGCAGACGCTTCCCGGCTCTTTTCCCTGTTTCAAGAACCTTCATACACAAATCTCTGATTCCATCCATATCTTCCATAGTTTCAGTGGGAAGCCCTATCATGAAGTACAGTTTAACCCCGCTCCAGCCGAGACGAAACAGCTTTTCAGTATGATCCAGAAGTTCATCTTCACTAATGCCTTTGTTAATGACATCGCGCAAGCGCTGGGTTCCGGCTTCCGGGGCCAACGTGGCGTGGGTATGCCTGATGCGGGCTATAAGCTCCATAAGATTTTCATTAACTGAACCAACCCGCAGAGATGGCAGAGAAATGGCTACCTGTTCACTTTGACAGCGTGCAAAACTTTGTTGAAACAAATCTTCCAAGGCAGAAAAGTCTCCAGTGCTCAAAGACAGAAAAGACAGTTCTTCTATTCCTGTCCTCTTCAATCCCTGATCAATAATATCCACTATCCTGGAAACCTTTCTCTCTCTTACCGGACGATAGATACTTCCAGCCTGACAAAATCGACAGCCGCGGGTGCAACCCCGGGCAATTTCCACGCTGAAACGATCATGAACTATTTTGCCATGCGGAAGAACCTGATCTGTGGGGAAGTCCACATCATTCAAGTCATGGACAACTGTTTTAAAAACTTTTGGATAATCTTCATGTTCTGCCTTAAGCCCACCCTGGACTTCCGGGATGAAATACGAAGGAATATAGATACCTGGAAATCCTTTAAGCCTGAACAAAAGATCCTCTTTGCTCTGGCCTGAAGCCATAGCCTGGCGAACAGCCTCGGCAATATAAACCAGAGCATTTTCTCCGTCACCAAGAACCATAAGATCAAAAAAATCAGCTACAGGTTCAGCATTAAATACAGCCCCACCTCCGGCGATTACCAATGGCCACTGATTTTTCCTGTTCCTGGCATAAAAAGGAATTCGAGCCAGGTCCAGCATATACAGAATGTTGGTGTAACAAAGTTCATGAGTC
>JBHEPK010000076.1:0-356 GCA_046260325.1 Desulfonatronovibrio sp. | reverse complement strand
TCAGGCTGAAAGCCAGAATATCCAGATCTTCCAAAGGCGTATCTGACTCAAGAGTACAAAGTGTTTTGCCATGTTTCCTGATTATTTGAGCGGCTTCTATGGATGGAGAAAAAACCCTTTCCGCTGAAAAATCTGGCTGATCATTAAGCTGCTTATAAAGAATCTTCTGACCCAGATAAGACATACCCACTTCGTACATATCTGGGAAGGCCAGACCGATTCTGACAGAAACAGAGTCCATGTCTTTATGAACAGAGTTAATTTCATTTCCCAGATAATGGCTGGGCTTTGGAAGATATGGCAATAGTTCTTTCATTTTATCCCTGTATGAGCATTTGACACTAAGATTTTAATAT
>JBHEPK010000075.1:2816-9463 GCA_046260325.1 Desulfonatronovibrio sp. | reverse complement strand
GCATATCCTTTTCTACTTCATCTACTACGTCCAAAATATGTCTGCACTGTGTTTCGTCCAGGTCATATCTGGTGCCTCCAATGATGTTTACAGATATGATTACCCTGTTTCCAGCAGTTGCCTCCTGAATGTCCATGATTTTTTCACGAATCTTCCAGCATTGCATGAAAAGGCTCTCAAAGCCAAAAGAATCTGCAAACAGACCAAGCCACAAAAGATGACTGTGGGTGCGGTGAGGTTCAGGAAGAACAGGGTGCTGGGGACCAAAGGGGATTACTGTTCCAGCCATTTAATTCCCCTCCTGCTTTCCGGAGCTGTCTTTAATCTTGATCTGTCCATAAGGCAGATTTCTGACTTCTTCCTCCACAAACATATGTCCTTTGTAATCAATGGCCAATCCCTCAAAAGATACATTATAAAAATCCTGTGTTTCATTTTCAGCCAGGAATGCTGCGAAATAAATTGAGGTGATGCTTTTGAATTTATCAGTTCGGGGCCGGCGAAGTCTTATGCCTTGAACTATATGGTTTTTATCAAACGTATAAATTAGTTCAAGCTCGTTTCCATAGTCCAGGGCAGTGAGTGCCATAAATCTGAAGTTATCTTTTTTGAAATCACGAACCTTTGATTCAAGCTCCTGATGGTTTATTAAAACGGTATTTTCCAGCATTATTTATTTTCCTGATTAAATTTGAATTTCTGGACTGCTTCCAATGCTCCGTCAATAATGGATTCCGGCTTAGGTGGACAGCCCGGTACATAGATATCCACTGGAATGACTTTGTCTGCGCCGCCAAGCACATTATAACAGTCCTTGAAGATTCCTCCGCTGTTGGCACATGAGCCAATGCTTACAGCAACCTTGGGCGAAGGCATCTGGTTATAGATATTTTCCAGAACAAATTTGTTGCGATGGTTTACAGTACCTGTGACCAGAAGGATGTCAGCGTGTTTGGGGTTGCCTGCGTTGATAATTCCAAAACGTTCCAGATCATATACTGGAGTAAGGCAGGCCCAGGTTTCAATGTCGCAGCCGTTACAGCTGCCACAATCCAAGTGAACCATCCATGGCGAACCAGCCCTGGATTTGGCTATGATATTTTTAAAACAATTTGAAAGTAAACTCATATTGTAGTCCGGTAATTATCATTGCAGAAATCAGCAGTTACATTCCCAAAATCAAGATGTAATTTATTATAATAAGTCCTAACCCCACTGGCCAGACGTGGGCAATCATCCATCTCCATGTGGAGCGGGCCACTAAATTGTCTATGAGTATCTCAGCAAGATAAGTAATGCATAAAAAAATGATCATGCCCGCTGCAGAAGTGGACCAGAACAGGGCAAATATTCCAAGGATAAGTATTATTTCGTACCAGTGGGCGATTTCTACCATAGCGAGTTGAGGCCCGGAATACTCTGTCAGGGAACCTTTGACTATTTCCTGATGTCCGTGATGGGAGGCGGAAATATCAAATGGTGATTTACGCAGTTTGATGGTCAGTGCAAAGCCGAGGGCTATATAAATCAAAGGCATGGCAAAGAGCAGAGGCTCATCCCAGGTTAGAATATGAGAAATATTGAAGCTGCCGGTAATCAGAAAGAAACCCACAAAGGTTAAAAGAAGCAGAGGTTCATAGGTCAGGACCTGCATGAGTTCACGCTGGGCTCCAACCTGAGAATAGGGGGAAGGAACAGACATTGCTCCTGTTATAAAAGAAACAGCTCCAATGGTCAGGATAAAAAATATGAGTAAAAGATCAGAACCAAGGAAAAATAAAAAAACAGCAGCCATGGAAGAAAGCAGATACACAAGGACACAGATCATCTGCCTGGAATTGACTATGTTTTTTTCTTTGCTCAGGAGCTTTATTGTATCTAAGAAAGGCTGGTAGACAGGCGGACCGACTCTTCCCTGAAACCAGGCAGTGAGTTTTCTGTCTACACCGCTTATGAGAGCCCCGACTGTTGGAGCTAAGAGAATAGCTGCCACGGCCAGTAAAAAGTTTGACATGGTTATCATAAGGAGGCCACCGTCAGCAAAATGATAAATCCTATGGCAACAGCGTTAACACCTGTGTTGATTCGTTCCTGGGATAAATATTTTTTTAGATAATAGTTTTCAGAGCAAAATGGAATAAAATTGCCAAGGGGATCAGTAAATCCAGGTGTATTGTGTCCATCCAAGTTTAGGCCTGAATAGTAAGGGCTTGATACAGGGTGTAAAGACTTTTTAGCTCTCCTTTTTTTCATGATAAGTAATGTAAAGCCTATAATAAGAAATGCCGGATAGACCATAAAGGCCCCAATGTTTTCCGTGAGTGCTCCAGACCAGGGAGCACCTGCAAATTCAGAAAATACAATGTTCAGCATGGGTACGCTCAGATACCAGTAAAGCGGGATAATCAAAAGGCTCAGAGCCAGACTCAGAGCAGCCATGACTGTCAGGGGAATATCAATAAATAAAGGGCTTTTTAAATTCTGTTCACCTGGCTGAGAGTTGAATGAATTGACAATCATCCCTGCCCATCTGGTCCAGTATACTACTGTCAGAGCGCTGCCCAGGGCCAGCATAATTACTACCACTGGTAACTGGGCCGCTGCATGGACAGCCATCCATTTGCTGATCAATGCCCCGAATGGCGGTAAAAACATGGAAATCATTCCAAAGACAAGCAATAAAGACGCCTTGGGGAATCGTTCCATCAGGCCCCACATATCTTCAATATTTTTACTTTTGATAAGGTGTTCAATATGACCTACTCCCATAAAAAGCAGGGCTTTGGCTACGGCATGGAAAAGAATCAGGAGCATGGCTGCGCTGTAGGCCTGGGGAGTGCCGATTCCGGCACAGGAGATGACCAGTCCAAGGCTTCCAATGGTGGAATAGGCCAGGATCTTTTTTGCATTGTTCTGGGTCAAAGCTATGGCTGATGTATAGATAAAGGTCAAAGCTCCGAGAATGGCCAGGTATGATGCCAGAGGCGTCCCCTGATAAATTGGGCTAAGCTTGAGAATAAGAAATACTCCGGCATTGACCATGGTTGAGGAATGGAGAAGGGCTGAAACCGGTGCCGGGGCAACCATGGCCCCGGTAAGCCATGACTGAAATGGTAGCTGGGCTGATTTGGTAAAAGCGGCCAGGCAGAGCAGGGCTGCAGGAAGCAGAAGTATGGGAAGTGAGCCCAGTTTGGTGAGTTGGTTTATTTCTAAGGGAAGGCCGCCTATGTGCAAAAGGTATATGGCCCAGATAAACAGGACGCCGCCTATGAGATTCATCCACAATGCTTTAAGGGCATTGGCAAGGGCCAGGTCTGTTCGGTCGTGAGCAATGAGGAAGAATGAACACAGAGTGGTCAGTTCCCAGAAAAAGAACATCCACAAAAGGTTGTTGCTGAGCAGTAAGCCGTTCATGGCACCCAGGAAAAGTATCAGAAAAAAGAAGAATAATCCTGTGAGTAAGGGCGGTGTGTCCATTTTCAAGGCATGCTTGCGCATATACTCAGTAGCATAGAGTACAATAAAAGATCCCACAATGCAGACAATCATGATCATCATCAGGCTTAAATGATCTGCTGCAATGGACGCCTCAAAAGAATGGGGCTCAGGTGTTGAAAATTTAATAAGAATCAGGGGCAGGATCTGGGCAAGAATTAGAACGGATATGAGCTTGTGCTTGTATCTGATGCCAATAATGAGCATTAGACCCAAAAGAATAAAATCAGCGAGAGAAAAGATGGAATGCCAGGACACCGTCTCAGACACAGGTTCAAATGCAAATGGGCCGTTGATAAAGAGGATTATAGAAGCTGATATAAGTACAGCGCTCATTCCAGCCATAACAGACTTGAGAAATGTCAGGTTGGGAGCAAAGCCGGCAAAGGCCATAAATATGGGCAGAAATACCAGCAATGCGGATAATGATTCTATATTCATATATTTTTAGGTTTTTCTCATTTCCTCAATGATGCTTTTGAGTTCGCCTGCCAGGGCAGCCAGTTCAGTAATGGCCTTAGCAGACTGGTTCATGGCATCACTGGTTTCAGAGGATATTCTGTTAATGTCCTCAATGCTTCTATTTATCTCATCACTGGCAGAGGACTGTTCTTCTGAAGCCGAGGCTATGGAATTTATCTGACTGGTTGATGTTTCCACCAGTTTGACGATTTCCCTGAGCTTCTTTCCTGATTCATTGGCCTGTTTGGTAGCACCTTTAACCGAGTCCACAGTATGATCTACACTGTCTACGTTTTTCTTAACTTCTTCCTGGATGGAATAAATGTATCGTCCTACTTCATTGGTAGCGTTCATGGTTTTTTCCGCAAGCTTGCGCACTTCGTCGGCAACTACGGCAAAACCCCGTCCGGCGTCACCGGCTCTGGCTGCTTCTATGGCTGCATTAAGGGCCAGGAGATTAGTCTGGTCGGCAATATCCTCGATAACAGTCATTATCTTGCCGATACCTTCGGCCTGTTCACCAAGGGCAGTTATCTGTTTTTTGAGACTCAGGGCGTTGCGCTGGACATCAGCAATGGCTTTGACTGCGTTTTGGACAGTATCAGCGCCTTCCTGTGCAGTGTTTTTGGCTTGCTCTGATGCTTCAGCTGATTGTGAAGCGTTTTTGGCTACTTCCAGCACGGTGGCATTCATTTGCTCCATGGAAGTTGCTGTGGATGCAGCCATATCTTTCTGTTCTTCAGCTCCTCGGCTGGCCTGTTCCACCTGGGCAGATAGTTCTTCTGAAGCAGATGAGACCTGCTCAGCAATTCCATCGGCTTTCTGAGCAGATGCCTCAACCATTTTGTTTTTTTCTTCTATCTGGCGTTGCTGATTTTTGACATCAGTAAGGTCTGTATAAAGGACAAATGCTCCAATGAGCTGCTGATCAAGATCATAAAGGGGGGCTGCGTCAATTTTTACATATATCTTTTTATTCTTTTTATTGGTGATTTCAACTTCCTGGCCAAGTATGGGCTTGCGGGCCTGAAGTACCTTATCGGTTATGGTCTCGCGCTCATCTCCGTATACAAGCATTGAAGGGGGCTGGTTTATGAATTCTTCTTTTTTGTCATGTCCCAGAAGTTTCATGACAGCATCATTTATGAATGATATTTTGCCATTGGTATCACAGACAAAGCAGGGGGTGGTCATACTGTCCAGAATGCCCTTGGAAAATCCCAGCTCTTTTTTGAGATTGCCGACCATAATTCCAAGATGACTGGACAGACTGCCAAGTTCATCCTTTTTGTCGATCTTAAAGTCAGCAGAGAAATCACCCTGGGCAACTTTTTGTGTTGCTTTGTCTATTTTGGTTACCGGATTAAATATTTCCCGGCGCATGAAGGCATAAACACTAAGAATAAGAACAATTATTCCAGACAGGATCATCAAACTGGTATAAACAGCATTTTCCCTCATGGTTGACATGGTCTGGGAGACATCCTGAACAACCACCATTTTCCCAAGAATAGGCTTGGATGAACCATGGCAATGATAACATGCCTCTTCATTGGGTACTGAACTTACACTTACAAACAAGTCCCTGTCGTCCAACCTGAAAAATCCGTTTTCATTGATATCAGATTCAAGGGCCTTTTTTCCCATCTGCTGAATTTCATTATGGTTCACAGCTTTGTTGAAGTCCCTGCGAACTACATCCAGCTCAGTACTGTAGGTGATATTGCCTCTGAAATCAGTTAGATAAGCAGTTGTTTCCTCGTATCGTTGAGAAAGATTAGCAAACTCATCCCTTGTGCCCTGATCATCACCGATAACCATGGGACGTTCTATGGTTGTTTTAAGCAGTTCTGTAAATCTGCTTATTTCCTGAGAAACCTGGTCTTCTGTCAGGTTTTTCTGCCACATGAGCATGACAAATATTATGAGAGAAAAAATGGCAAGGGAAATAAGAGAAATACTTAATCCTATTTTGTATCCGATATTTCTGGAAATCTTGTCAAACATATCTGCCTCCTGGAGTTAATGGGCACCGCTGTAAATTAATGGTCTGAATCCAAATGCCTCATTAAGCTCCTCTGTGTGACAACCAAGGCAGTCTTCAATTATGGGTAGACGTTCAATGGCATCAGGATAACCTCCAGTGTCAGCATGTTCCCTTCCCGGGCCATGGCAGGTCTCGCATCCCACATCAGCCAATTCCGGAGTTTGTTCGTAAGAGATAAAGCCTCCCTGTTTGTATCCCGTGGTGTGACACTGATAGCATTCTTCAAGTTCTTCATCGGTCAGCTTTGGGGCCATGACAGAAACATTTTCCCATGACTTGGCTTTTTTGGAGTAAGTCATGAAATTATCGTACTCATAAGAATGGCACTGACCACATGCTTGGGATCCGATGTAGTTGCCTGTAGCCTGAGCCTGATAAGCGGACACAGCCACATACATGAATAAGATCAGTATTAATGGCAAAAGACATTTTTTTAACACTACTTCCCTCCTGAACAATGTATAGCATCTAACCGTCGTACTTATGTACATATATATAATTATCGTAATTATTTAACAAATCTTAAGGGGCACCTTTTTGTGAAGTGCTTCACATAGAGGTGTTGGTTTGTCAATAACTATTGAGCCAAATTTGTAAAGCTCCGAAATAAGAAAAAACTCTTGACTGACAGGATTTTGGACTT
>JBHEPK010000075.1:0-2806 GCA_046260325.1 Desulfonatronovibrio sp. | reverse complement strand
GTAAATATCAGTGAGGATAAATCCAGAATTTATGTTTATTCGGAAATTCCAGGCGTGGGCATTGATGATGTGGATATTACCCTGAGTGATGGAAGTCTAATTATAAAGGGTAATAGAAAGCACGGTAAAGGAAGTTATTACAGGCAGGAACGTCCAGCTGGTCTTTTTCAGAGGGTGGTAAGTCTTAATGTTGCCATTAATCCTGATGGAGTTACAGCTAAGATGAAAGATGGGGTTTTGGAGATTGTAATCCCCAAGGCAGATGAAGCCATGCCCAGAAAAATCAGCATTAAGGCAGAGTAGGAGGTGATATTATGACCACAAGTGAAGTCAAAAATGACGTAAAAGGAAAATTGCCCCGTTTTTCACCGGATACAGATATCATTGAAAAGGAAGACGGATTTCATATTTACATGGATATGCCTGGAGTTGTTAAGGAAGATCTAATCATTGACCTTAAGGAAAACGATCTTGAGATAAGTGCCAGGGCACAATATCCGAGGATGGAAGGTGTAAGCAATGTTCATCTGGAATTTGGTGATTGTGAATATGCCAGAAGTTTTACCATTTCAGATGTGGTTGAGCGTGAAAATATCAAGGCTAACTTGAAAAATGGTGTTCTGGAGATGTTTTTGCCCAAGGCTGAAAAAGCCAAACCAAGGAAGATAGAAATACAGGCAGGATAATACTGACCCACGGCAGGTAAAGTATTATAATACCTGACAGGGATAAGTTGTAAAAAATACTACGGGTATCTGATCAATATAAGTCAAAAATAAAAAGGCCGGGAATGTTCCCGGCCTTTTTATTTTTTTCAGAGTCTGAGATTATTTTTTGAACATGGAGCCAATATCAGTAATCTTCCCACCATCCTTACCGGTCAGATCACCAAGGTTTTTAAGATCACTGGCACTCGAAATGGTCAGATTGCTTGATGCTTCAAGATACTTGTTCTTTAAATCATCTGGGAGGTTTTTGTAGGTATAAATAATGTGCTTGCCTTCGATTTCCCCTGTAAGTTCATTATCAATGGGGTAGCCAAAAGGCAGCAACATCATCTGAACTCCGCCTTGCTGAGTTGGAACCATCTGCAGTGTTGCCAGTTCTGTCAGTTTGTTTCCCTTTTCATCCCACTTTCCAAGGACCATATCTCCGGTAACTATTTTAACCAGTCTGATATCATAAGCCATAATGTGTAACTCCTTAACTGTTTTTTTAAATAAGGGGGAACAAGCCCCGCTTACATTGTGGTAATATCAAACTATTGAACTTAATTACTTAATCATATACTGTCAAGAAGAGTGCTTACTGCTGTTTTTCAAGCTGTTTGCCGGATAAACAGGATTTGTCGGAGGAATGATTATGAATGGTCTGGATATATTTTTTGTTGTGGTATTGGGCTTTTTTCTATTTCGGGGTGTATTCCGAGGACTCATCTTAGAAATATCCTCTATAGTCGGGCTGATAGCCGGATTTATGGTGGCCAACAAATATTACATGGAGCTGCAGCCAGTGGCCAGCAGGGTGATTTCCAATCCTGAATGGGCTCAAGTGGCATCCTACCTTGGCATTTTTATCAGTGTCATGTTTGTGGTGGCATTATTTTCTGTTTTTTTGAAAAAGCTGATCAAGCTCATTATGTTAGGGTGGCTGGACCGAATTGGAGGCGGCCTTCTGGGGTTAATCAAGGCTGGGCTTATATGCAGCCTGACCCTTCTTGTGATGACGGTTTTTCTGCCTGAGGATGATGAACTCATTGCTACCTCCAAGATTTCACCATATGTCCATACCATGAGCCAGAACCTTGCCCGATATCTTCCGCAAGAACTTAAGGAAAAATTCACGGATAAGGCATCAAATGCCCGTTCATTCTGGGAAAACGGCTGGGATGAATTGATTAGAACCAAAAAGGAAAATGAAAATAATGAATAAAGACAGTGGAATGGAAAGACTGATTCAGGTAATAGATAAACTGCTGGGTCCTGATGGATGTCCATGGGACAGGGAACAGACTCCGGATTCTTTGTGTGACTATTTGATAGAAGAATGTTTTGAGCTGGTAAGCGCTATTCGATCTAAAGATACTCAGGAAATTAAAGAGGAGATGGGAGATGTTTTTTTCCTTCTCTTTTTTATTGCTCAATTTTATGGAAAAGATTTTTCTCTAAATGATGTCTGGAACAAAGGCGCAGAAAAGATGATTATTAGACACCCGCATGTTTTTGAAGACAGGGAGTTTGAAACCAGAGAAGAACTTATGCAGAATTGGGAAAGGGTGAAGAAAAAGGAGAAATCAGGGAAAAATGATTCGCCTTTTGCTTCCATTCCCAGAAGTCTGCCTCCCCTTCTTATGGCTTACCGCATAAATTCCAAGGCTGCCAGGACAGGATTTACCTGGGCCGAAAATGAAGAGGTTGAAGATAAGCTCAGAGAAGAATGGCAGGAGTTTGTGGAGGCCAGAAATTCAGGGAGCCTTGAAAAAGCCGAGGAGGAATTTGGAGATTATCTGTTTACCTTGGTTGAGTATGGCCGCAGAAATAAAATCAAGTCAAATTCAGCCTTGTCTATTGCCAATAGTAAGTTTTTAGACAGGGTGGAAAAGATGGAATCCCTGGCCCGGTCGAGAAATCAGAATATTTCTGAGTTAGATATGGAAGGCCTTGATGCCTTGTGGGATGAAGTCAAGTCAGGAAAGTAGTTGATTGTAAGCGTTCCACCCGGGCCGCCCTGGACCAAACCGACAAGTAACTTTAAATTACCTCAGTGCGTGAGAGATTGCCGCGCTCGAAGACTCGCTCGCAATGAC
>JBHEPK010000074.1:0-9507 GCA_046260325.1 Desulfonatronovibrio sp. | reverse complement strand
GTCTAAGATGGACCAGATCAGGCAAACCAAAGAAAAAATTCAACAAATGAGCATTGAAAAGTCTCAGCAGTTTAAACAGGGAAAAACACACTATCTCTGGGGGCAGGAATATATTTTGTCTATTGAAGAAAAAAAGGCTGCTCCTTCAGTCAGGTTAGACGAAAAAAGAATCATACTGACAGTCAGCCCTGAGACAGATGCCCATAAAACGAAAAATATCATGGAAGCATGGTACAGAAATCAGATCAGAGAAAAGGCCCTGCCCCTCATTAATAAATGGGAAGAGACTATCAAGGTCAGAGTTGAAAAGCTGTTTATACGCAGGATGAAAACCAGATGGGGCACTTGCAACGTAACAAAACAGACCATACGCCTTAATACTCTTCTGGCCATGAAGCCAGTGCAATGCTTGGAATACATAATCGTTCACGAAATGACCCACATCTTAGAACCAAGCCATAATGGTCGCTTTAAAGGACTGATGGATACTTTCCTGCCTGAGTGGAAACAATCTCAAAAAATGCTGAATCAAAATCCTCTGGTGTAAAATCTATTTAAGCCCCTCAGCCATGAGTTCAGCCACATGCTTGACTTCAATATTGACTCCGGCTTTGGCCATTCCTCCGCGGATCTGCATCACACAGCCTGGACAGTCTGTCCCCACCATAGAAATGCCTCCGGCCTGAAGGTTGGCCATTTTCTTGGATAGAAGCGTCCTGGAAACTGCCGGAAAATTCAGAGAATAGCTTCCTCCGAACCCGCAGCAAACTTCTTCCTCGTCAGTGGGAACATATTCATGGGCCAGATTGATGTTAGCCCTTGGAGCTTCCCGGACTTCAAGCCCCCGGCAGAGATGACAAGGTGAGTGATATCCCACCTTCTGGCCGGATTTTTTAAAAAGCATGGGAGAAATATGCATAACATCCCGGACAAAGGAGCTGAAATCAATAACCTTTTCTGTAAAGGCCTTTAGTTCCGGTTCAAGACCTTTTTCACCCTTAAGAAGCTTTGGATAACTATTCTTGAGATGTGCAGCACACGAAGCACAAAGGGTAATAATATAATCAAACTCTGTCTCGGAGAATGCTTTCAGATTCTGCCGGGCAGTCTCCCGGGCAGCATCCTTTTCACCCATCATCAAGGCGGGCAGTCCGCAACAGGTCTGATTTTCAGGATGATCCTGGGAAATAGCTTTCCCTTTGGATATAACTTTGACCGCTGCCTCCATCTGCTCGGGATAAATAAAATCCACAGCGCAGCCTGAAAAAAGACCAATTTTAAGTTTCGGCTTTGCCACAACCGGTTTAATGGACTGCCATTTGTCCCTGAAGGGAGTATCTGTCAGGACCGGCAATTTTCTAAAGTCCTGACCTTTTATGGAAGGCAAATGTCGGACATAGCGCGTTTGACTGTCTGCAAAGGGCAGCTGGGCAAAACGCATGTTCTTAAGTAAGGTATGGAAAAGTCTGCGATTTTTCAAAACCATAGCCAGCAGCTTAGATTTAGGGGGATGACCGTCCTCATCCAGAATACGGGCATGAATATCCTTGATCAGCCTTGGCAGATCTATTCCGGCAGCGCAGACCTCTTTACAGGCCCCGCAGTTTACACAGTTTTGCACCAAGAGTTTAGCCTTGTCTCGGCCGTGAAAGAAATAGGTCAGAACCAGTCCAATGGCCCCTATGTAGACATAACCGTACTTATGACCTCCAACCAGACGGTAAACAGGACAGACATTGGCGCAGGCGCCGCAGCGGATGCAGCGAAGGACCTGAGAAAAATTTTTATCTTTGGCAAGTTTTCGTCGACCATTGTCCAGGAAGACAATGTGCATGATCTTCTTTCCGTCGGAAGAGCTCTGACATTTACTTGGGCCGGTCAGCCAGGTGACATATGAAGTAATCTGCTGTCCTGTGGCGTTTTTGGGCAGGGCTTTAAGCAGACGCAATGCATCCCCAAGCCGGGGAGCAAGTTTTTCTAAGCCAACCAGTGCAACATGCACCCTGGGAAGAGTTGTTACCAGGCGGGCATTACCTTCATTGGTCACCAGCCCCAGAGAACCAGTATCGGCAACAGCAAAATTGGCCCCGGTAATTCCCATATCAGCCTGAACATATTCCTTGCGAAGCTCTCTTCTGGCCACCTTGACCAGCTTGTATATATCTGAATCCTGCTTCTTCCTGGTCACCTGCTCAAAAAGATCAGCTACCTGATACCGGGAAAGATGGATGGCAGGCAGGACCATGTGCGAAGGAGGTTCTTTCCTGAGCTGGATAATCCATTCTCCCAAGTCGGTTTCCACCACCCTGAGTCCCTCTTTTTCAAGCCCTGTATTCAAGTGGGTCTCTTCCGCAGTCATGGACTTGGCTTTGACGATATTTCGGCAGTTATTTTTCTTAGCAATATCAGCTATGATTCTATTGGCTTCATCAGCATCTACTGCAAGATGGACATGCACACCCAGGGACTGGGCCTTTTGTTTGAACTGCTGATAAAGCTCATCCATGCGAGCCAGTGATTCGTCCTTTGACCTTGCTATGTCCTGGACCAGAGTGGGTATATCAATGCCGGTAAAGGCGTTGGCCCTGCCAGTACGATAGGCAACGGCAAATATATCCAGGGTCTTGCGCTGAAAATCGTTCTGCAGAGCTTCCTCAATTTCACTCAAATATTCTTTGATATTGTCAGCTTTGAGCATCAGGCATCCTCCCATAACAAAATATGAAGTTCCAGCGGACCATGAACTCCAAGGGCCAGAACCCTTTCAATGTCCGCAGTCCGGCTGGCTCCGGTAATAAAGGACAGGTAAGCGGAACCATTTTTCATCATGGATGAAAGCTCTGCTTCAGCTTCATTTGCGCCTGAGCGCATGCGGGAGATGGGCAGAATCAGAACGTTGACCTCGCTGAGCATGGTGCAGAGACGAAGATCCTCGCAAGTGCATTCAAGAACCAGTGTCCCGGTCTCGGCCAGCCCCAGATCAGCCACAGCAAGCCCCACATCAACACCGGAAACATATCCGCGCAGATTAGAAGTAATCACCTTGAAATTCATTTTTTCAGCCAGGACTTCAAGCTGGTTCAAAACTTCATGGTCAAGGGCTGGCGCGGCAATGGCTTTTTCTCCGGCTGCCAGCTCACATATTTCGGCTGCTGCATCTGACACTGGCAGTTCACACCCGGATAAAAGCATCTGACAGGCTTCTTTTTCATCACAAATCTTTACAGTATATTCAAGTGCTTCCTGCATGTTACTGATTTTCCTGACTACTGCCGAAACAGCTTCAGCCTTTGCAATAAATTCATTTACCATTTCTTTTTGCACTTATCACCTCTTGCCTTACTTAACAGTCTGCTGTGTAAGGACTTTTTCAACATGCTGTTAAGTCTGTTACAGGGACTGGGCATAAATCTCGAGAACATGTTTTACAGGTATGGAAATATTTTGTCTTGAGAGCATATCAGAGAGCTGAAGCATACAGGCCGGACATGCCGTGGCCGCAATCTGAGCACCTGAATCAGCAATATCTAAGGCCTTATGCTGACCGATTTCTGCGGACAGGTCATAATGCTTAAGATTGAAGCTCCCTCCTGAACCACAGCAGGAAGGTCCCCCGGGCAGTTCAACAACCGAATAGCGTCCTCCTGCTCTAATGACTGTTCTGGGCTGGGTTGTAATTTTCAGGGAATTACGCAAATGGCACGGGTCATGATAGACAACCTTCTCCTGACTTCCTTGAGTATCAACAGGCTCAACTCCCAGCACATCCACAATAAACTGACTGACGTCCATGACCTTTTCCGGGAGCAACTTGCCCAGATCTCCCTTATGGAATTTTGGCCATAAATTGCGGATTGTGGAGGTGCAGGTGGCACATGGAGTAAGCAGATAATCCCATTTTGCTGATGAAAAAAGCTGGACATTGAGACTGACAAGGCTGGAAAAGGACTTGCTGTCTCCTGCGGAAAGCGCCGGGATACCGCAGCAGGCCTGTCCTTCAGGCATATATACTCCTACCTGATGATGTTTCAAAATCTTCAGGGCAGCCAGACCTGTTTCCGGAAAAATCTTATCAGTGATACAACCTGGGAAAAAGGCCACTCGCAGTTTTGATGAACCAGGCTGTGAATCTAAGCCTGGCACCTGCTTGTGCAGAGGTTTCCCGGCCAGTTTTTTAAAATGGCGATCTTTGATTAACGGCGCATTGAACCGGGCGCAGGAAGTACCCATGGTTGAATCGGCGTCCCTGCTCCAAAGGCCCTGAAATAAAGCTCCGAGGGAAACAAGTTTGTTCATGAGCCCTGGATGGGTAAGAAGACTTCGAAAAATAATCCTTTCCGAGCGGGAGAGGCCCAAATAACCGTTCAGGATTGTTCTGGCCCGCAGAAAGATATCCGCAACCTGCACTCCAGACGGACAATTGACCTGACATGTGCCGCACAACAGACAACGGTCAAGCCTTTCTTTGACCTGTGCTGGATCTTTGAGCATTTCCCGGCCAAGTCCTGAAATCAGAGCAAGTTTACCCCTGGTGACATCAGTTTCCCGACCAGTCCTGGCAAATACCGGGCACTGGGCCTGACATAGTCCGCAGCGCATGCATCTTGTGAGCAGATCATCCAGTTCCTTGAGCATGTCTGCCAGCTGTTTTATATCAGCCATAGGTGATTCCTCTTAGTTTTCAGGTCAACAATGGGCCAAGCAACTTACCCGGGTTGAGAATTCCTTTGGGATCCATCGCCATTTTTAGCTTTCTGGAGTATTCAATGGCCGAGGTTCCCTGCTCAAGATGCATATATTTTGCTTTAGCCAGACCAATACCATGCTCCCCGGAAAGAGTTCCTCCGAGGGCCAGGGCTTCGTCAAAAATTGCATCAATAGCCTTATGCACCCTCTTCCATTCCTGAGCATCCCGTTTGTCAGTCAAAATGGTGGGATGAAGATTGCCGTCCCCGGCATGCCTAAAGGTGCCAATGGTCAATTTAAATTCACCCGCTATGCGCTCTAAAGCCTTCATCATTGCCGGAATCTTTGACCTGGGCACTGTGGCATCTTCCAGAACAGTTGTGGGTCGAACCCTGGCCAGAGCAGGCAGTGCGTCTCTTCTGGCCTGCCAGACCGCTGCCCGTTCCTGTTCACTTTCTGCCTGCCTGACTTTAACAGCTCCATGTTCCTTACATATTCCCATAATCTGGGCGGCATCATCTTCCACCTGGGCTGGATGACCATCTACCTCAATAAGCAAAAGAGCTGCTGCTTCTGTATTCAGGCCTGCGCCGCGAAAATTCTCTACGGTTCTGATGGTGAAATTGTCCATAAATTCTAAGGTTGCTGGAACTATTTTTGCTGAAATAATGGATGATACAGCCTGGGAGGCGGCCTGAACATTATCGAATTCAGCCATCATGGATTTTATGGCCTTGGGAGGGGGAACCAGCTTGAGTATAAGCTTTTCAAATACTCCGAGAGTCCCTTCAGAAGCAATCATCAGACCTGCGAGGTTATAACCTGTTACACACTTGACGGTCCTGGCTCCGGTACGAACAAGATCTCCATTGACATCAAAAAAATCAATCCCCATGACATAGTCTTTGGTAACCCCATACTTGAGTGCTCTAAGCCCTCCTGCATTTTCAGCCACGTTTCCGCCAAGAGTGGAAACCGCCTGGGATCCTGGGTCAGGTGGGTACAACAGTCCCTTGGAAGCGACCTGGGCAGCGAATTTTGCAGTTACCACACCAGGCTGAACAACTGCGTACAGATCATCCTGGTTGATTTCCAGAATTTTATCCAGGGCCGTAGTCAGACAGACAACTCCTCCCAAGTTGGGAACAGTTCCACCTGACAGATTTGTTCCTGCACCACGAACTGTCAGCTTAAGACCATTTTCATTACACAACCTGACTACTTTGCCCAAAGACTCTGAATCAGTTGGCCTTACTACTATATCCGGACTGACTTGATCCAGCACAGCCGAATCATAGGAGTAGGCATGAAGATCCGATTCCTGAGTCATGACATTTTCCTGGCCTGCAATTTTTGCAAATTCCTTTTCCAGACTCCGGCTTGACATATAACTCTCCTTAATATCTCGATGGTTCAACGTTCAAGGGTTCAAGGTTCAAGGTTAATACAAAGAAATCAACAAAAAATTTACTGTTCAGCTTGCTACGAAAAACACGTAACTATTGACCATGCTGTAAGGACAGAACAGGACCTTGTTAAAAAATATGGTAAACAGCTGCATAACTTTTTTATTTTAACGTTGAACGGCAAACGATGAACGTTGAACCCTGAACGAAGCCTCAGTCTAATACAAGTGCGACAAAAAAACAAAACTCATTAAAGTGGCCACCACACCTGTAACCAGACCATAAAGTACAAATGGCCAAAAGGTCTTTCTGAGTATCAGCCCCTCTTTTCCTGAAAGTCCAAGCACAGCACATACAGCCACAATATTGTGAATACAGACCATATTGCCGAATCCTCCGCCCACAGCCTGGGCAGTAACTATAATCTGGTGAGGAAGGTCAAGCTGAGTGGCCATACCCCATTGAAATTCTGCAAAAAGCAGATTGGAAACCGTGTTGGAACCGGTTATGAAAGAACCCAGTCCTCCAATAAATCCTGCAAACATGGGCCAGGACTGCCCGGCAATGGCTGCAATGGCCTCGGCCATGGTTAACGGCATGGATGGATACAGATTAGGATTCAAAATCTCATCCTGAATGCCTGAACCCCGGAAAATAGAAACAAGGGCCACTGCAAAAAACAGAGCTATGGTTGGATTCTTCATTCGCTTTATGGCATCCATCCAGGCACTTTTGACCTGCTCAGCCTTCATTTGATGAATAAAGATGGTCAAAACAGCCACAAGAATAAAGGGTATTGTCCCGGGCAGATAAAGTATGGCAATGGCCCCGCTCACATCTTCATATCCCAAAATGTTATTAAACTTAATTGTCAAAGATGACAGCAGAGCTTTAAGGCCAAGTTCATCTATACGGGTCAGAACAAGAATCAAGCCGATAAGCATATAAGGGGACCAGGCTTTAAACTGGCTCATGGAAGCTTTAAACCTGCTGCCTTCGCTGGCAGTTACTGTTCCTGACCACTCAGGATCCCAGGTCTTTTGAGAGCCGAAGGTAAAGACGTCTGAGGGTATTGCTATACCTTTTTTGGCCCCCCAGACAACTATTCCCAATCCCAGAAGTCCACCGATAAGAGAAGGAAATTCAGGCCCCACAATCCAGGCAAAAAACAGATACGGCAAAGAAAAGGATATCGCAGCGAAAACACAGAATTTCCAGGCTGCAAATCCATCAGACCAGGAACGGTTGGGCCCGAAAAATCTGGTGATAAAACCAAGCATGAATATGGGCAGAATTATAATCATGGGTAAATGCAAAACCGAAGACCACTGACCAATAACTACTCCAAATGATTCGTAGTCCGTAAAATTCAAAGCTCCGGCTCCTCCGGCTACAGCACCCTGGACAAGATCTCGCAGAAAAGTCAGACCAATAATAATAGGGGTACCTACAGCCCCGAATGTCACAGGGAAGGAATTAAATGTAAGACATATAATGGCAGCAGCAAGTGGCGGAAAGCCAAGGGCCAGAAGTAGAGGAGCGGCCAAAGCTGCCGGAGTACCAAAACCTGCAGCTCCTTCAATAAAGGCTGTAAACAGAAAGCCGATGATTATGGCCTGAACCCGCATATCAGGCGATATATCCTGCATCCCACTTTGAATGGTTTCCATGCCACCAGAGTCACGCAGGGTCATAAGAATAAGTATCGCCCCGAAAACAATGATCAAAATACCAATGGCTGTGATAATTCCTTGAATGGACAATGCTGCAACGTATCCCAGAGGCATTTCCCAGAATATAGTCCCAGCCAGGACAGCAGCCAGCCACGACAGGGGCATGGCCTTGGTTGCCGGCCAACGCAGGCCTACCATAAGAACCAGAGCCAGAATAATGGGGAGAGCTGAAAAAATGGCCAAGTATCCTATAGACATCAAACACTACCTCCATGATTTAAAGTATTTAAAGTAAAACACATAACCTTATCATTCGCAAAATATCTATTTGTTCACAAAGCTGAACAACCTCATTGTCAACTGATTAATTGGGTTAAAATAATGCACTACTAAGCCTCACATGTCTACAAAAAGACTAAGCTTTAAGAACCTGACAACTAAGACTTATAGTTGACATAAGATTACTTGAAGCTGCAAATTGGTCATGCACTTCAATATTATTCAGGAGATAAATTTATATGAAAAAAAGTATTCCCATGGAAAAAATTTCAAAAAACCATACTCGAATCGGATGGGTAGGCACGGGAGTAATGGGGACGTCCATGTGCTCACACATTCTTGATGCAGGCTTTCAGGTTTTTGTGTTCAACAGAACCAGAAATAAGGCAGAATCTCTGTTGCACAACGGAGCAAAGTGGGTGGACTCACCCAGAGAAGCTGCAGAAAAATCAGATATAGTTTTTACTATTGTGGGCTTTCCCCTGGATGTGCGTAATGTGTATTTTGAAGAGAATGGAATCATTTCCGGTTTGAGTGACAATCAAATATGCGTGGACATGACCACCACCAGCCCAACCCTGGCCATGGAAATAAACAAACAGGCAGAAGGGAAAAATGCTTTTGCATTGGATGCCCCTGTTTCAGGCGGAGATGTCGGGGCCAGAAACGGATGCCTGTCCATTATGGCGGGCGGCGATGAAAAGGCTTTTGTTTCAGTATTGCCACTGCTGGAACTAATGGGTGAAAATATTATTCACCAAGGACCCCCTGGAGCTGGACAACATACAAAAATGTGCAATCAGATAGTTATCGCCGGCACCATGATAGGGGTCTGCGAAAGTCTTGTTTATGCTGAAACAGCAGGACTTGATAAATCCAGGATGCTGGAATCTATCAGTAAGGGAGCTGCTGGCTGCTGGTCATTGAATAACCTGGCTCCGCGTATCTTGAATGATGATTTTGCTCCTGGGTTCATGATTGATCATTTTATAAAAGATATGGGCATAGCCTTAGATGAATGCAAAAGAATGAACATCAGACTGCCGGGGCTGGAATTGGTCAAAACAATTTACGATAAAGCCTCGGCTTCAGGACATGGCAGCAGCGGAACACAGGCTCTGTACCAGGCATTACGGGAGATAAGCAAGTAAGGTCAATAGAGGTTAATCAGAAGGGTATAGTTTATAGCTATGGGATAGCAAGAGAGTGACAGAGAGAAGGCACAAAAAAAGGGACTCGATTATGAGTCCCTTTTTTTGTGCCTTGTAGGCATTTAAGAAATGTTCCGGCAGCGACCTACTTTCCCAGGGGTAGACCCCAAGTATCATCGGCGCTGGAGGGCTTAACTTCCGAGTTCGGAATGGAATCGGGTGTGACCCCTCCGCCATGGCCACCGAAACAAAATATATAGTTAATAAGAGTAAGGTTTTTAAGTTAGGTTAAGACGCACGGACTATTAGTAC
>JBHEPK010000073.1:9174-9562 GCA_046260325.1 Desulfonatronovibrio sp. | reverse complement strand
CTCCATTGGCAACGTGACTGATTTCGTGAGCAAGAACAGCCTCCACTTCATCCTGATTCATATTTCTTAACAGTCCTGTACTCACAGCTACCAATGCCTTGTTTTTATTCATACCTGTGGCAAAGGCATTGGGAGCAGCTGAATCAAAAACAGCTACTTCAGGCATGCCAATATTAGACCTGGCAGCCTGCTGTTTGACTGTTCTTACCAGCCAGCTTTCCATCTCATTTTTAGGACTGGATATGACCTTAGCCCCGGTCAATCGTTTGGCCATCCATTTGGATATGGCCAGGGAAATGAAAGATCCTCCAAAACCAAGCACAGCTGCAAAAATAAGCAAATTCTTGTAATCAATACCTACCTGTTGCTCATCAAGAATCCCTGTTAC
>JBHEPK010000073.1:0-9114 GCA_046260325.1 Desulfonatronovibrio sp. | reverse complement strand
AAGATTCAGCACTACAAATAGAACCGCCAGGATGGCTATGTTGGTAACAATAAATAAAAAAACTCTCTTCATTTTTAAAATCCTCCGGATATTTTTATCAGTAAATTGTGATGATTAGCATACATAACAAATGGTTATAAAAAAATATTATTAAGCAACAGCCTGTCTTTGTCAATATTTTACAAGCAGAGCCGCACCCCTTAAAGGCAAAAGTCCTTATTGACAAAATCTAACTGTTATTGTCACTAATTGCCCTTTGAAAAAGAGCTCACCAATTTTTACCCTGCAGATAAACATGGTGAGCGCATACAAAGAAATTCCAAAGGATGAAACAAAATGATCACAAGAGATGAAGCTTTAGTTTTGCTCAAAAAAAATCTTCCCGAAGAAAACCTCATCAAGCACTCCCTTGCAACAGAATCAGTTTTAAGAGAACTGGCCATAAGTCTAAAAGAAGATAAAGATATCTGGGGGCTTACAGGACTTCTTCATGACCTTGACTATTCATTAACAAGTGATAAACCTGCATTACATGGCATAAAAAGTGCTGAAATGCTCGATGGAAAACTTCCTGATGAATCCATCAAGGCCATTAAAATACATGCGGCAGAGATGAATCAATCAGGACATCCCGAAACAAAACTTGATTTTGCCCTGAGATGTGGGGAAACGGTTACAGGTTTAATTATGGCTGCAGGACTTGTCCGCCCCAATGGACTGGAAGGAATGAAATCCAAAAGCCTTAAGAAAAAAATCAAAGACAAGGCTTTTGCTGCATCTGTTAACAGAGAAATAATTAAAGAACATGAAAATATAGGCCTGGATTTAAATGCTTTTTTGACTATATCCATAACAGCCATGCAGTCCATTGCAAAAGAACTGGAGTTTAATTAACCATCCTCTGAAGAATAAACTTCATCGAGGATTTCACGGCCTCCACCATCAAGAATCTTCCGGGCCAGCTCAATACCGATCTTTTGTGCGTCTTTGGGCTTGCCGGTTTTGGTGCGCCGGATAACTGTCTGACCATTAACATCAGAGACTAAACCTGTAGCATACAGTCTATTGTTTTCCTGAAGACAGAGACAGGCTATGGGCACCTGGCAGCCTCCCTCCAATTCTGCCAGAAAAGCCCTCTCACAGGAGACACAGAAACGGGTACTTGAATGATCCATAAAGCCCAGAAACTCATCCATTTCAGGCCTGTCTGATGCGTATTCAATACCAAGGGCTCCCTGCCCCACAGCAGGCAGAAAATAAGGAGGAACAAGATCACTTTCATACGTGGCCTTAAAGCCAAGCCTCTTCATTCCTGCAGCAGCTATAATAATTGCATCATAAAGACCGTCTTTCAACTTTTTCAGACGGGTATCGAGATTACCCCTGAGCATCTCAATTTTTAAATCCGACCTTAAATGAAGGACCTGGGACTGACGTCTTAAACTGGATGTACCAACAACGGCTCCCTCAGGAAGGGAAGCAAGGTCTGGATATTTTTCAGACAATAACAGGTCATACCTGGACTCTCTTTTGGGAATAATTCCCAACTTGAGACCTTCCGGAAGAACAGCCGGGACATCTTTCATGCTGTGCACAGCTATATCAGCCCTTCCGTCTAAGATTGCCTCCTCAATTTCTTTGACAAAAAGTCCCTTACCCCCGACTTTGGCCAGAGGTACATCAAGAATCTTATCACCTGTGGTCTTAATTTTTAAAAGCTCCACTTCAAGTCCTGGATAACGTCCTTTCAACCTTGAAGATATATGTTCTGCCTGCCAGAGGGCAAGCTTACTACCTCTTGTGGCGATTGTTATTTTTTTCATAATTTCTCTTTATATTTATGGATTCTCGCATGGTACAAAAATTTTTCTCTCGGGAAGTTTTTTCTTCTGTCCCTCATCATCGACCCTGACAAACGTAATGCTGTTGGCAAAAACCCTTCTCTCACTGTGTTTTCCAGGTTCATCAGAGTAAACAACCACATTGTATGTCACAGAAGTTACACCTTGACGGACATATTCTATATTAAAGCGAAGAATTGAGCCAAGGGGAACCTGCTGGGTAAATCTTATTTCATTCATGGCCACAGTAACCAGCTTACAACCGCGAAACTCTTTGCTGGCAGCTAACCACGCAAACTCATCTACCCATTTGAGCATCATGCCCCCAAAAAGAAATCCATGATGATTAAGATGCTCAGGTCTGACCAAAGTATAATTATTCATTTTCTAAAATATCATTTAATAAGTTTTTGAGAAGTGAGCATGGAATAGCCTTTTAACAACCCGAAACAGCCGGATAGCATCATATCTCCGCCAGGACAGAGGAATTCCGCATCAAAATCCTGAAGCATTTTTCGTCTCGGCCCTAAAACAAAAGTAGGTACAAAGTCATACCCCATGGCAGAATCCAATACTAAACAGCCATGACCATTATCATCAAAAACATGCTGATTGGTTAACTCTCTCTTCTTGAACGTATCTATCTGCTCCCACAACTTTTGTCCATCCAAAAGGCCTGTATGATGCTCAAAAATGCCATGCACCCTACCCTGACATACCAGAAAAGCAATGGTATGGCTGTTGCCGACATTGACCACACAGATGCCTTTTTCATAAGACAGTTTTTCCACCTCAGGCACAAAAAGAGCACCAAGAAGAGCGGCCGCTCCAGTATCAGCTACAAATCCAGCCCCAATACAACTTTTAAGGCTTATCAGCCTGCTCATCTTTTCCGGCGGTTTTGAAAAAATCAACTTTTCAATATGTCCATCATTTCTCAAAAGAAATTCTTTCCAGATTTCAAACCTGCCTATTCTGTTGCTGCTGTCGGGATGGAATCCATGATCCTGGGCACAGGCCAGGATCAGTCCTGGATACTCCAATCCTGCCTGGGCCAGGTATCCCTGCCAGAATCCAGGATCATAATCAGACAGGTGAACAGGGAGATGGCCTTGAGGACATTCATCAGTAATATCAAGGCCAGTACTTTTGACCCAGTCCATGGAATCGGACAGAGAAAAAGCAGCCTGTGGATGAATTGCTGCCCTTAGTCCTTCATCCATACACTGCTTTAAGGTTCTGTAGAATCCCCCACCCATATTTTGACCATAAAAATAGATATTGTTCCCCTGAGCGTGCAGGACCTTTATCCTTGAAGCCACTTTCATGGCCGGAGAAGGCAACACGAATTTGGGACAATTTTCCAATTCCTGACCAGGCACATAATACAATACATCCTGGGTTCCACTGCCAATATCAAGGCAAAGGATATTTCTTTTTTCTGAAGACAAAAATATCTCCTTTGATTTTAGTTTGATGCAAACAAAAAAGGCAGGTAAGTACCTGCCTTTTTTGCCCCCTGTTTGTCCAGGGTTTATTGAATAGTAATTTTGAGCTCATCGTTCTCAAGGCCTACCGCCACTTTCTGTCCATCCATAAGACGACCTGAAACAATTTCCTTTGCCAGGGGTGTTTCTATCTTTTGTTGAAGATACCTGCGTAGAGGTCTGGCTCCATATACCGGATCATAGGCTTCCCTGGCGATGAATTCCATGGCTTCAGAAGTCAGTTCCAGTTCAACCTTTCTATCCTCAAGACGATGCTGAATATGCTTAAGAAGAAGATCCACAATTTTTTCAATTTCTTCCAAGAGCAATGGTTTGAACAAAACTATCTCATCTATTCTATTTAAAAACTCTGGCCTGAAATGAGATCTTACCGTCTTCATGACCTGATCCCTGGCATCATCTTTTAATTGACCCTGCTGAGAAATACCCTCAAGCAAATACTGAGAGCCCAGATTTGAAGTCATAATTATTACAGTATTTTTGAAATCCACTGTCCTGCCATGACTATCTGTAAGCCGTCCGTCATCCATAATCTGTAAAAGCACATTAAAAACATCTGTATGCGCCTTTTCAACTTCATCGAAGAGCACTACGCTATATGGTTTGCGCCTGACCGCTTCAGTAAGCTGACCTCCTTCATCATAGCCCACATACCCTGGAGGAGCACCTATAAGCCTTGCCACTGTATGTTTCTCCATATACTCGGACATATCAATGCGAATCATGTTTTCTTCAGTGTCAAAAAGGTTTTGAGCAAGGGTTTTGGTCAGTTCGGTCTTGCCTACACCGGTTGGGCCGAGAAAGAGAAAAGAGCCGATGGGTCGATTGGGATCCTTCAGTCCTGACCTGGCTCGAAGAACTGCATCAGAAACTGCATCCACAGCTTCATCCTGGCCAATAACTCTTTGGTGAAGTGTATCAGACAGTTTAAGCAGTTTCTCCCTTTCACCCTCCATCAACCTGGAAACAGGAATTCCACTCCAGCTGGAAACAATTTCCGCAATATCATCCGGACCGACCTCTTCTTTAAGCAAACTTCTGCCTTCGTTGTCTCCGGTAATATCTGCTTCTTTCTCTGCCAGCTCTTTTTCTAACTGATTAAGTTTTCCGTAGCGAAGTTCAGCAGCTTTATTGAGATCATATGCCCGTTCAGCATTTTCAATTTCATAACGCGTTTTTTCAATAATCTCTTTGAGACTGCGCAAAGAATTAATAGAACCTTTTTCCCGCTCCCATTGAGTTTTAAGGGCAACCTGGGATTCCTTAAGTTCAGCCAGCTCCTTGCCGAGCTTTCCCAAACGCTCTCTTGATGCCTCATCCTTTTCTTTTTTCAGAGCCTCCTGTTCAATTTCCAGCTGCATGATCTTACGATTAATTTCATCAAGTTCAGTGGGCAGAGAATCTATCTCACTTCTTATCTTGGCTGCAGATTCATCAATAAGATCAATGGCCTTGTCTGGGAGAAACCGGTCAGAAATGTATCTGTGAGAAAGAACCGACGCTGAAACCAGCGAGCTGTCACTGATACGCACTCCATGATGAACCTCAAAACGCTCTTTTAGTCCACGCAGGATGGAAACAGTATCCTCAACGCTGGGTTCATTCACCATTACCGGCTGAAATCTGCGCTCCAGGGCAGGATCTTTCTCAATATACTTTCGATATTCATCAATAGTTGTAGCTCCTATGCAGTGCAGCTCTCCCCTGGCCAGCATGGGCTTGAGCAAATTACCTGCATCCATTGCTCCCTCTGCTTTTCCAGCACCAACAATAGTGTGAATTTCATCAATAAATAAAAGGATCCTGCCTTCAGATTTTTGAATTTCCTTGAGTACGGCCTTTAGTCTTTCTTCAAACTCTCCCCTGTATTTTGCTCCAGCAATAAGAGCGCCCATATCAAGGGCAAAAATTGTTTTATCCTTAAGACCTTCAGGCACATCCTTATTCAGTATTCTCTGGGCAAGTCCTTCGGCAATGGCTGTTTTACCAACTCCAGCCTCCCCAATAAGCACAGGGTTATTTTTGGTCCGCCTGGAAAGAATTCTTATACAACGCCTGATTTCTCCATCTCTCCCGATAACCGGATCAAGTTTGCCGTCGCTGGCTTCTTCAACCAAGTCCCTGCCATATTTTTTCAGGGCATCATAGGTTTCTTCAGGATTGGCAGAAGTCACCCTCTGGTTGCCCCTGACTTCATTCAAAGAGGAGAGGATTCTATTCTTATCAAGCTTAAACTCATGAACAACCTTTCCTGTACCAGAAGAAGGTGATTCATCAAGAAGTGACAAAAGAATATGTTCCACACTTACATACTCATCCTGCATACTTTTGGCCAGATCCTGAGCCCTGACAGACAAAGAGTTGAGGCGCTGGGTAATGAAAATCTGGCCAGGCTGAGTTCCAGGTCCGCTGACCCTTGGAATGGTGGCAAGTTTTTCATCAATACTTTTGGTTACAGCTTCAGGATCATATCCTGCATGCTTTAGTACCTTGGGAGCTAATCCGTTTTTCTGTTCCATTATCCCTTTAAACAAATGCTCTACTTCCACCTGCTGGTGGCCCAGACGGATAGCAGTCTCCTGGGCCAGAGAAATGGCTTCCTGAGATTTCTGTGTAAATTTATTTAGATCCATATTTTCCTCCTATCAGAACAGGATATTTCCTGTTTAATGTCCTTTTCAAAATATTTATGGTAACTGTTAATAACTTTTTCTATACGTTTTTTTTATGAAGGCTATCTGCTGCAAAACAAAGAAAGTAAACAATTACCATATTTTAAAAATTTTCTAAGAGATAATTATTCACTATCAGATAAGGCTTCTTAACTGAGAAATCTCTTTTTCCATGGATTCAATTCTTTCCAGAAGATCCACAATAATAATTCCGCCAATGGTTGGAATTTCAAAATCTCTGCATACTCTCATGAGCTTCTGTACCCTGAAAATTTCTCTTTCTGGAAAATGATAACTCTCGTCAGATATATTTACTGTCTCCACCCAACCCATTTCCACAAGCTCTGACAGGCTATGGGCAGAAACACCTGTCTTCTGGACAAAAAGAGACCAGTGGATCAAATTTGATTTTATTAAGGATGAATCTGATTTCTTTTGTATTCCATAATCCTGCATATGTTCCTCCAAATATTGGTATCCTTGGAAATCCGCAACTATGCCCTTGGTTTAAAGTCAGAAACTTTGGACAACTCTTCCCACAGCTCTTTTTCTTTGGAAGACAATTCCTTAGGCATCTTTATCAAAATTCTCACCATCTGATCTCCTTTCGATGCTCCTCGTCCCATTCCTTTTCCTTTAATCCTGAGCTTTTGAGCACTGCTAATTCCCTGTGGAATATTCATCTCAATATTACCATCAAGGGTTCGCACCCTGAACTTCCCACCCAGGGCTGCTTCCCACGGAGCCAAAGAAAGATCATATATAATATTATTGCCATCTACTTTGAAATAAGGATCAGGGAGAATATTAACCCTCAGATAAAGGTCTCCAGACTGTCCAGTACCCATACCGGGCGAACCCTGACCACTGAGCCTGATTTTACTGCCTTCCTTGATTCCTGCAGGGATATTTACATTAAATGTCTTATTCTGAACGGTAGGTCTGCCGTCAGGGCCCATCACCTGTTCCTGAAGTGTTATGCCCTTTGATCCGCCTTTATATGCTTCTTCAAGAGTCAGTTCCAGAGTTGCCTCTGCATCCTGGCCCTTGCGGGAAAAACCGCCTCCTGAAAATGGATCCCTCTGAAACCCCCTGGAAGATCTCTGACCTCCCTGGCCAAATCCACCACCAAATACGGTCTCAAAAAAATCACTGAAATCAAATCCACCGCCCCGGGGATCTCCCTGAAAATTAAAGTTAGCATTTTCATATCCTGGCGGTGGCTGAAAGTTCTGACCATCCTGCCAGTTAGGGCCAAGTGAATCATAAAGTTTTCTTTTTTCCGGATCCTTCAAGACCTCATAAGCTTCGTTAATCTCCTTGAACTTATCCTCAGCAGTGGAATCATTGGGATTAAGATCCGGATGGTATTTTTTGGCCTTTTTTTTGAAAGCTTTGGCCATTTCTTCCTTGGATGCTTTTTTATCAACCCCCAGGATTTTATAATAATCCTTATATTCCATAAAAAATGATCCCCCTTAAATTTTTTGATCTGTCACCACTGAAATTCATAATATTCTGACAGGGATAACCCTTGTGATCAGACAATAAAAATTTCAAATAATAACTTCTGTTCTGAGCATTTAAATTAAGTCACATTAATTCATAGTCAAGACTCATATAAAAATGAAAGGCCCATCCATCGCAATGACAGGTATTGCGCAACCTCCTCTGTGACTGTCAGGTGTCATTGCGAGCGAGTCTTTTTACCCTGTTGAATACACGCAGTGTAGGCGGAGCCATTCAACCGGGGCGAGCGCGGCAATCTCTCACGCGCTGAGGTAATTAAAAGTTACTCGAAGGTTTGGTCCCGAGTGCGCCAGAGTGAGACGCTGACAAGCAACTTTCATTTTTTTATTACGAAAAATTTGCCTTCAAATTGGACGCAGCATTTTTCTCGCCTGCCTGGCCAATCTCCAGATAAGAAATCCATTAAGTGCTCCCTGACTGACCTTGGGCAAAATAAAACGAGTTGCATCGCTCACAGCAGAAATACCTGTGGCCAGGGAAATCTCTCCGAATATATTCTCATAATAATCTGAAAAGGACTCAACTCCTGCCTCTGCCTGTTCTTCAATTACTCCGCTCAGGTAGGCCTGAATAATTGCCCTGGAAAGAATCAGGCTGCTTTGTCCCATAGCTGGCCTAAGGTTATAGATCTGCAAAAGCTCCCCTATGAGCTTGAACGACGCGTACAGCACAATAATCTGATCAATAAATTTTATGGGTGAAGCAGCAGTACCCATGGCCACAGTCTTTGTATAGACCCGGGTTCTTTTACTGGCAGCCTGATCAAGCATACGAACAAAAGATTCATCAAATTCTCTGAGCCATTGATCAGAATCAACATAACCCTTTTTATCCATAAGAGACTGTCTGAATATTATCAGCTTTTCCCTGTCTTTACTGTCAATTCCAGGCATTTGAAAATTTGAATCGTCAATCTTAAAATCTTCAAGATAATCAGAAAGTGTCTGCCTTGCCTCGTCTTTTTTCTTCTCTGCGAGACGTTGAAATCTTTTTCTTTGGGCAAGAAGATTTAATGCTTTGAGATCAATCTTGGTTAACTTACTGAAACGAAAAAGTTTTTGAAAAATCTTAAAGATAACCAGCAAGATCATCCCGACAAAAAACAAAAATGCCGTACTAACCAGGATATTCCAGGGCAGAGTCAGGGATGATACTTGTGCAGCAAACCTGAGTCCCTGGTTAATGAGAAAAATTCCACACAAGGCCCCGAGAAAAACCATTATCCACATGGCTGTTCGAAATATTCCCCTGGGCAGTTTAAAACCTGTCTGTTCAAGCTCCAGAAGTTTTTGCTCAAATTCCATTGTCAGATCAGCACTTTCCTTTTTAAGCCTGTCTATTTCATCAGCAGAAACAGAGCTTATATCCTCTTTTTCCTGAGCAGAAGGTTCGAAATCAGGTTGACCTAATCCTGTATCATTTTCCCTGAGATGTGAAAATTTATTAGCATTGTTACTTTCAGATGACTCTTTCTGAAAACATGATGATTTTTCTTCACTCAAAGACAGGCCCCGGTTGTTTTTTTCATCCTTTCTGGATGAATTTTCTGAGCCATCATTTTCC
>JBHEPK010000072.1:0-9577 GCA_046260325.1 Desulfonatronovibrio sp. | reverse complement strand
GATAAGGACTGTTTTCAAGAGACTGTTATCCTATCTCAGCACGGCCTGTCAGATACTTCCAGTGAACTGCCACGTTGAATAACAAAAACAGCTCAATGATCACGTCGAACAGGGTGAAGTTAATAATCAGGTCTATACCTCCCAGGATCGCTACGCCTACAGATGTCCAACCAACAAACTTAGATATTTTCTTTTTTTTATGACTTTGTTTTAATGTCATGGCTATTTCCTTAGAGACCAGTACGGACGATGAGTCTGATAAAATGGATCAACGGCTGCTCCTCTTTGCAAAACCAGAACTTGTTTTGTTGAACCAAAAATAAACAGGTTTTGTCTTATGGAGTCTTGGCAGGGAGTTTGAGGGCATAAGTAAACCGGATTGGCTTCAAGATTAAAAAATTATGGTGACCAAGGTCAAGCAACATGATTATACCTCCTTACCTTAAAGGATCAATTCTAAACAATTTATGGTAGTTATATTGAGCAGATTCAGCCCCCACCTGTAACAAATGGGGGCTGAATCAATATTTTTATTTCTTTTTCAAGATGTTACAAGCGGCCACTCGAAAGTCTTTTCCCGGCTCAGTGGAGCATAATTCCATTTCATCACCATACATGGTAGCAAAAAAAGTTGTGTCTTCATCCACCATGATTATGCTTCCGTCTCTGCGAATTACGCCGACCAGATTTTCACACATTTTAGAACTGCACCACTGCCCATGAAAACCATTGTCCTTCTGGTCGGTGATCTTCAAAGTCCAGGGAATATGTGATGCAAAATGATTCCCTTCTGGCATCGTTCCATGATCAGGATTTCCACTCAGTGCACCATGGTGACCTTCCCTTTCAATGTTTTTCCATTCTCCTTCAAGGTCGGCTGCTGCGGCAGGGCTGCTCAAGATAAACATTCCCAGCATGAAACCTAAAAAAAAGATCCTTCTCATAATATCCTCCTGACGGTTGAAGTTGAGCTAAAGGTTTCAAAATGACATTTCAGGACAAAATATACCGGAAAAATAGTAGTATCTGAACTAAAGAGACAGCATGTGAATCAGGGTCCACGGTAAAGATCATGGACATAGGGCAGATTGACGCCGTCAAAAGGAAAAAGAACCGTTTCCGGATGAAAACTAAGTAATTAGACGAAATACCATTAGTACGGTTATAACACTTACAATGCTTGCACCGAGAAGTAAGGCGGAAGCAAGTCTGGCGTCTCCTCCATACCTTTTTAAAAAAACAACACCCAGGACTGCAGGCGGCATAGCAGATAATAATACCAGAATCTGCTCCCAGATTTCCGGGAAGCCCAGCTGGTCAGAAATCAATACAGCAAACAATGGTTTAGTAATAAGTTTGATTACAATGACGATGGTCAGGGTTGCCAGAATGCTTTTAAGGTCAGGGACCCTGAACATCAGGCCTACGGATAATATAGCAAGAGGAGTTAAGGCGCTGGACAGTACGTGTCCCAGTTGAAATACAGGAGCTGTGAATACATTTTCTTTACCCGGCAAACCGAAACTCCCCCATAATATACCGATTATAAGAGCAAAAAAAACAGGGGATTTGAAAAATACAAAACAGGATTTCCATTGTGATTTCAAATCAGAATGTTTTGAGCCGAAATATGCAGCCAGCATTGGACCTAATATAAAGATGGGATAACCAACCCCTATTTCAGAAATGAGTACTGTCTGTCCCAGAACCTGGGGATTATCAGGAAAGATCTGCATGACAATGGCATATCCAAGAAAGGTTGATGAACCAAAAGCCGAACAGAAAACAATGGCTCCTTGCTGCGCCCTTTCATATTTAAGAAAAACCGCTATTATCCAGGCCAGAGCAATGCAGGTCAGTTCAAGGCCCAGCATTACCAGGGCCGGGACAAGTTCATCCGGATGGATACTTAACTTTGCCATTGTCACAAAGATCATAGCCGGCAGGCACAGGTCCGTAACTATCCTGGCCAGAGTCAGGGAATGCTCTTCAGCCAGGACGTTCCTGCTTCTCAGCAGAATAGCCAGGGCGTATATCAGTACGATAACAATAATCGCATTTATTAGACTATGAAATACAGACATAACCTACTCCTGATTACAGAATAACATTGTCTTATAATTTCTCAGCCAGACCTGTAAAGCCTCAACTGAATAGATCCAGTTTATCCAGCACTACTTCAAAGATCTGCCGGCTTGAGAATGCCGCAGCACAGGCATAAACAGCAGCAAGCCAATGCCCACCACTGAAGCTGCTGTCCAGCAGATTGCACCGTATCCAAGCTTCTGGGCAAGGCCTCCTGCTATCAGGGCTGCTGAAACACTGGCCACTGCTGTAGCTGCGTTAAAAAGACCCATTGCACTTCCCTGAGATCCGCTGCAGAGCTTTCCGGTCAATGCAGTACCTGCTACAATCATGGGCGACCAGGCCACCGGAAGAAGTATGAATACGGGGGGAACCAGCCAGGCTTGAATATTCTGGCCGAACAGAAGCAGTACAGCCATACCGCTTATGGAGATTAGAGTGGCAATAATGCCCATTAAGACCACTTTTGAACTGCCGTATTTTACAGCCCATGACCCGCACGGGGCATAGAAAAATATTCCGATGGTGGCTGCTATTCCGTAATAAAGGGATGATAGTCCGGCAGGTATGTTAAAGGCGTTTTTCATGAGCAGAGGGTAAAGATTGTATATCATCCAGGTTCCCAGCATCAGCAGAAACCAGCTGAGCATGAAAAGACCAAAAAAAGACCACCATTGTGCACTCAATCCTTTTAATTTTTTCCAGCTCAAATGTTCATAATGACGAAGGATGGAAGCAGGTGTACGGGCATGAGTCATGGCCGGCACATTGTGGGTGGCTGTAGTGGTTCTATTGGATTCCTGCCTGGATATTCTGGGCAGACCAATTCGCGCCAGCAAGACCCCTGGAATCATGAGCAATGCACAGGCCCATAGCCCAAGTGATGCCTGGCTCTGGATTGCAGCCGCAATAAGAAGCCCGGCAGCCTGTCCTGTGCCGTAAAATGTCTGCAGCCAGCCCAGTCGTGCGTCCCATTCGGATTCAGGACGGAATTCAACTATATAGCTGTAGGCGGTGGTATTGCCTGCTCCGGCTCCTGCACCCTGTATAAAGGCAAAGATACACCACAGAAAGATATTCGTAGTTAGAACAAACCCGATGAGACCCAGGGCCAGCAGAGCAAAACTGCCCAGGAATATCAGGCCGAACTGACGCGTCCGGTCAGCCAGTTTGCCGATAAGCGGAGAAATTACCTGTCCCACATAGAACATGGCCACCACAAGACCGACATAGCCCGGGCCCTGGCCCTGAGCGACAATAATGGGCAAAAGGATGGGAGCAATACCCAGAATCACGCACCCTTGAAAAAGATAACCCCAATACCAGGGCTCAGAATCCTTTTTTTCTGTTGTCCAGAGATGTTGAAAAATTTCCTTGGATTTTGTCATAATCAGATAACCTTCCTCACATAACAACGTTTTTAAAAATTATTATTGTCAGCATAAGGCGCCATGATTTCTTACCGCCGCCTTAATGCCGTGGTTGGGTGATTTAGAAATTTTATTCATTATCATCAACATCTTCTGGCTCGGTAATTAGCTTTATACCTCGAAGAACTTCTTGAACAGTCCGAATTTTAAAAATCCGATATTTTTTTGCACGTCATTCCCTGTCGCCGGGCTGAGTATGGGCGGTCTCAGTGCATAAGGAAATTCTGGAATTATCAGCTATCGTTTTTTAAAGATTGATTTTCGTAAATGGCAACAAGGTTCCTTCCCTGGGATTTGGCTTTATACAGAGCATTATCAGCCATCCTGAACATCTCGTCTTCATTTTTGATGTCTTTTTGGTATGAGGCTATACCGATGCTCACGGTAAAATGAATTTTGTGCCCCTGATAGTTTACTGGAGTCGCTGCAATGCTTTGCCTCAACCTTTCAGCAATGGCGTAAGCTCCATCCATGTCAGTATGGGGTAAAATGATTGAGAACTCTTCACCGCCCACGCGTCCCGCAACATCCATCTGGCGCAAGTTTTTCATGAGGAGATGGGCAAAGTGCCGCAGGACTTCATCACCAGCTCCATGGCCGTATGTGTCATTGATCTTTTTAAAATAATCAATATCAAGCATGAGCAAAGAAAACATTTTCTGGTATCTGCGGGCCCGTTCCAGTTCATTTCTCACACCCTTTGAGAAATGCCTGCGGTTCCACAAGCCGGTCAGTTCATCAGTGGTTGCCAGAAAACGAAGTCTTTCCTCTGCTGCTTTGCGCTGGGAAATGTCAAAGGCAACAGCAAGCACGGCAGGCTGACCGTTTAATGTGATGGCGTTGATAAAAACTTCTGCAGGGTATTTGGAGCCATCCTTTCTAACGTGAAAAGACTCTACTGTTGATGACTGCCCTGACTTCAAATTCTGCCAGACTTTCATTATATCCTCCCGAGCCGGGGCCTGGGGATCAATATCCTTTACCTTCATCTGGAGCAATTCTTCACGTGAATATCCGCTCTGCTTGCAGGCAGCCCTGTTGACCAGCAGAAATCGTCCTTCCCTGTCGTGGGTAAAAACAGCACCGGGAAGATTTTCTAAGGTTATGCGGAAACGTTCTTCACTTTCCTTCAGGGATTCTTCAACGCTTTTGCGATGGGTAATATCAAAGAAAGCATTTACTGAACCTTCAACTTTTCCGTTCTCCCACATAGGACGTCCGATTACCTCTACCGGAAATATGCTTTTATCCCGGCGCTGGAAAAAATCTTCGTCTCGATAAGTTTTTCCCTGACTGACTGCCTGAAAGACTGGGCATTGTTGTAAAGGAATGAGTTCACCGTGTTGATTATGGACATGAAACATGTCGTGTCCTACCTGCCCCAGAATCTCTTCTTCTGTATAACCCAGCAACTCAGACGCAGCAGGATTTACAAAAGTAACCACGCCCTGTTTATCCATGACATAAAGACCTTCGCCCATGGTGTCAGTAATATTGCGCAGTTTTCTTTCATTTTCCTGCAGGGCTTTTTCCAGGTGCTTACGTTCGGTTATATCCTGGGAAGAACCCACAATATACTGGGCTTTGCTGTTTTTAAAAAACGGGGTCAGGGTGGTGATCCATGTCCTTTTGCCACCTGGAAGCTGGAGGGTTTCCTCATATGAAAGAGGTTGGCCGGACTTTATGCATTCTGCATAATTTCGGGTAATTTTTTCTCCTAATTCCTTTCCCAGGAATTCCTCAGGGGTTTTGCCCTGGAGAGCTTCAAGGGAAATTCCGGTTAATATCTGGTGGGTCTTATTGTTGCGCATGAACCTGAAGCTTTCTTTACCCTCAATATTTACCAGGAACATTGCGTCCTGAGTCCCGTGGAAGATCCGTTCAATTTCTTCATTCAACCGGCCTGACTGCTCCTGGGCCTTCTTTCTTTGATTGATTTCCGCAAGCAGACTGGATTGCATATCCAGTATTCTCTGTCCTGCAAGAATCCTGGCATTGAGCTCTCTGAAATTGTAGGGCTTTAAAATATAGTCATCTGCACCTGCTTCCTGAAGTCCATGAACGATATCATCTTCATCTCTTCTGGCAGTGAGCATGATAATATAGGGTTGAGTCCGTGGATGATGTGACCTGATTTTCCTGCAAAGCTCCAGGCCGTCCATAACCGGCATCATAATATCCAGCAAAAGCATCCTGGGGGCATCAGACTCCTGCATCTTTTGCCATGCTTCTTGCCCATCCATTGTTATCACAACATCATGGCCTTTTTTCTCAAGGCCGGATGCGAGGATTTTACGCGATATTTTATCGTCTTCTGCTATAAGTATTTTCATGCAAACTCTTAAGTATCCAAATATCTGTTAATATCAACCAGGCTCAATTCATGCTGCCTTTCCAGTTCCGGCAATAAGCTCTTCATTCTTTCGATATCCTCAGATCTGCCAGCTTTTTCCACCTGCTGCGCTGTTTCAGCTAAAGCCATGCATCCACAATTGCCGGCATTACCTTTTATGGAATGGGCATCCCTGGTAGCCTGTTCGACTCTGTCTTTTGCAATAAATTCTTTGAGAGATTCAATCTTTGGGGCAGCAGACTGCACATAGATAGTCAGTATTTCTCTGGCAAAATCATTGTCATGGCCCATTCTTTCCATGAGCGCATTTTGATCGAAAACTGGTTTTGAAGAAATAAAAGTATTTTCAGTTTCCGATTCTTTTTGGTCGTCTGCATCTGCTGATTTTTCTTCATTTATTTCTGATTCCTGGTTGAGCCATTTGGCAAGAACCCGGCCAAGGTCATGAGCATTTACCGGCTTGGATATATAATCATCCATTCCGGCCTCAAGGCATTTATCTTTATCCTGGTCCATGGCTGCAGCTGTCATGGCGATTATTGGAATGCGGAATGCTGAGTGATGAATGCTGAATGAGGAATCAGGATCATCTTCTCTAACTTTTTGCACCTGTAACCCTGACTTTTGACTTCTGTCTTGATCTTTCAGCATTCCACTTTCATCATTCATCATTTGCCTGATTCGCCGCGTCGCTTCAAGCCCATCCATCTCCGGCATCATCACATCCATAAGCACCAGATCATAGGGAATGTTTTTCAGGGCGTGAATGGCTTCAAGGCCGTTAGCCACGGCGTCGGCGCGCAGTCCCAGTTTTTTGAGAATACCGAGGGCCACCTGCTGATTGACCACATTGTCCTCAGCTACCAGGATGCGGGCTTTTATGCCGGAAAAGTCCGGATATCCTGCCTGGCTTTCTTTCTTGTCAGTACACTCAGCCATTAGGTCTATACTGCCTGATTTTGCCAGAACCTTTTGCAGGCTGGCATATAATTCACTGGGCATGACAGGTTTATCCAGGATCATGTCAAAACCAGAATTTTGAAGTCGACTGGCATCACCTCTTTGCCCGGTGGCTGATGACAGCATTATCAGTCTGGTGTCTTTTAATTTTTCATCTTCCTTTATACGCAGTCCCAATGTTTCCCCGTCCATGTCCGGCATCATCATATCCAGGACAGCCACAACAAAGGGATCGTTATCTGCCCGGGCCTGATGCATCATGCTCAAGGCGGAAGGTCCATCAGAGGCTTCTTGTGGACGCATCCCCCACAAGCCAAGACGAACCATAAGTATCTCCCTGTTGGTGGGATTATCATCCACTATAAGAATGCGTACCGCCTGCAGACACGCTGGAGCGGGCTGCTCCTGCTGTTTATCCTGAATGCCAAGACGCACTGTGAACCAGAATAAGCTTCCCTGGCCTCCTTCACTTTCAATGCCTACTGTACCGCCCATCATCTCCGCCAGTTGTTTTGAAATGGCCAGGCCCAGTCCGGTCCCTCCGAATTTGCGGGTGGTAGAAGCATCCACCTGGGAAAAGCTTTGAAACAGCCTGTCCTTCTTGTCTTCAGGGATTCCTATGCCGGTGTCGCGAACGGAAAAATGCAAAAGGCAAGAGTGCTCAGTGGTGAATGATGAACGATAAAGGGCATGGGACTTCTCCTGGGTGTCTGCACTGGTGTTTTCGCATTCATCATTCATCATTTTATTGACTCTGATCAACACCTCTCCACGCTCAGTAAACTTAATGGCATTACCCACCAGGTTCATGAGAATCTGCCGCAGCCGGCCAGGGTCTCCCTGGAGCATGGTCGGCACGTCCGGGTCTAAAAAGCAGATGAGTTCCAGTTCCTTTTCTTCGGCCGTGAGAGCCATCATGCTTGAGAAATCCCTGAGCATGGACTCCAGGTCGAAATCAATGCTTTCAATATCCAGTCGGCCTGCCTCTATCTTGGAAAAATCCAGGATATCGTTAATAACGGTCAACAGGGACTCAGCACTGGAGCGCACAGCCCGGGCATAATGTTCCTGATCTCTGTCCATATCTGTATCCAGAAGCAGCCCGGTCATGCCGATCACCCCGTTCATGGGGGTCCTGATTTCATGGCTCATATTGGCCAGAAAGTCGCTCTTGGCCTGATTGGCTGATTCCGCTGCTTTTTTGGCCTCTTCTAATTTGTTTTCCACCTTAAGGCGCTTTGCCACCTCATGCTCCAACTCGTTTCGGGAGGCAGTTACTTTCTGAAGGTTTTCTGCCATATTATTAAAGGCAGAGGACAGCTCACCAAGCTCATCTTGAGAGGTCACATATATCCTATGCTCCAGATTACCCTCTCCCAGTTTTTTGGTTCCGCTTAGCAATTGTCTTAGAGGATTAGTGATCAAATTTATGTTAACTGACAAAGCTATGCTTCCCAGTATCCAAATAAAGCCTCCCACCAAAATAATATAGTTTTGCAGCGTCTTTACAGGGGCAAAGGCCTCTGCAGCATCTATTTGGACGATCAAACCCCAATCCTTACCTTCTACGGGCACAGGGCAATAAGCTTTGAGGCTATTAAATCCTCGGTAATTAATCTCTTGTAAAAAACCACTCTCGCCTTTGGTGGCCTTTCTAATAGCCTGCAGTGAGCCGGAACCGCTATTCAGTTCTGTTAGCGCTGCACCGGCCTGATGGCGAAGGGGATTCATGACAATATATTGATTCTCAATCTTTGAAACCAGTACAAACTCTCCTGTATCTTTCAAACCGGTGCGGTCAGTCAATACATACATCATATGGTCAAGGGACAGTTCAATCTTGACAACTCCTATTACATTTTCTTTTTCAGTTTCCGAATGGATTAAGGGCAAAGCAAGGTCATACGTGAAAAGCCCATTTTCTTCATGGAAGCTACTCAGATACTGGTCCTGCAGGCCCTTTTGAAACCAGTCCTGATCCCTGTCATCTCGCCCAATGTTGGAAGAGCTGGTAGAGGCAGCTACAGTCCCCCCCATGGTTATAATGTCAATGTCTTTGATGGAAGGCACTGAATTTCTGGCATCTTGTAATATTTTTATCATTAACTCACGGCTCTCTTCAGAAGAGGGTATGCCCGCAGTATTCTGAAAATTTACAAGGCTCCTTCGTAACTGAGTTCTGGATGCTACCAGGGCTGCCCGTTCGAAATCTTGCTCAATAATACCAACAACTTGATCGGATTTGGATTTGGCAACGGCACTCAAATCGTAAAGGATCTGGTCTTTTAATATAGTACGCCCCTTTGTATTTACTAAACCTACTGATATAATCACAGTGATAAAAAGCATAAGGGAACTGAAAAATATTATTTTGAAGCGTAAAGAATTCCAGGTTACCTTTTTGAGTGAAGACAGATTTTGTTTTATTATTCCAAGCATTATCATTCCCATTATAACAATCTAACGTACATGTTTGGAGAGCAGTTTAACCCTTTTTAAGTCCTCAAGCTTTCAATTGCCAGTCTTTTGAATAATCGAAATGGACTATCAATGAGCCATCTCCGGTATGTTGCCATTACCCCGTGGGGTGTCCAATATTGGACACCCCACATTGGTCGACCGCAGGTCGCCCCTACAAATATGATTGATGTAAACCAAGTCTGTAATTCCTTCTAACCAAAGAACTTACTGAATACCCTCTGAAAATCCTCAAGGCTGACCGGCTTCCCTATGTAATCATCCATACCGG